>DDKR01000144.1 GCA_002340085.1 Candidatus Omnitrophica bacterium UBA2593 | reverse complement strand
AAAGCAATTATCTTCATCTTTGGTCTATCCTGAATCTGATACTGGTAAAGACTACTGGCAGAAAGTCTACAGAGAAGTCCGAAGGATTGCTAATACCACAAAAGTCCCAGTAGATACCTTCAATAAGATCTGGATTACACCTGATGAAGCTGAGGTCTATGAAGACCAAGCACAAGGCCTCTGCCTAATCACCAAGGCAAGCCTAAAGGTAATGTTAGAAGAAGACTTCTTAGCTCTATCTAAGCAGAAAACCCAACTCTCCAAAGAACCTAAATCTTCTCTTCTTCATCAAGAGATCCACCGAACAGCCTCCCAAGTTATGCGTCAGACAATTCTTCCCCAAATAGCCCAAGATGTAAACTATGGTAAAAACTTTGCTAACTTAAGACAAATCTATCATTCTTTGATTTTAGCTGTCTGGTTTAAGAGGAGATTCAAAGAATCTCTTTATAAACATTACATAAACAAAGAGAAGATAAAAGGAGTAGACTTAGAAGATAAATCCATAAAAGAAAAGATCTATAATACTTATTTAGAAGCCTTCTCCAAAGGTCTCTATAACTACATAAAGACCGAATCCGAACCAGTTACCAAAAAGAGAATAAAGAGAAGGTATTTTTCGGGAGGAATTGCTGATTTCACACTGCAAGGAATGAAAGTCACTCATAATCGACCATCATTTCCTTCTGGCTTAGAATCATTAGTTGAGGAATTTACTATAGAGACTGCTCCCTTCGGAAATTTAGCTGGCTCACCGATTACAATATCACTACCTAAACCAGAAAATCGTCTCAAAATTTTAAGAAAAGAGCCCCATGTGATAGTATACGCAGATGATCAGTTAACTATTTATAGCTCTTCTACCGGCGAAGTCGTATCAAACCGCACCGTTCCTTATCTTACCTTTCCTCAGTTTGATCTCAAAATTGCAGGTGAGCATCCGCCTCTCGACATTACAGGTGAGGACTCTCTAGAAGGAACCGGTGCTTCCAAAGGTGCGGAGATCTCAAGTACTTACCGTGTAGTTGAACATGAAGTTAAAGATGATAGAGCGGAGTTAACTGTATATAAACTTTTTCCTGGTGGATATGAGAAGAAGATATTAGGACCCTTTGACCCTAGGGAGGATTTCATTGAAGAAAGAAAGGAGGGAATAAAATATACTTTCCCATACAAGCAATATGAGATGTATTCTTACGAGATTACAGATTATCACCTTATAGTACGGGATATGCCGATCGAGGGATCGGGGATAGGACCACGGGTAAACATATACGATCTTTCTTCCCCTTCTCCCCGTGAGTCTATAATAAAACAACTGCCTACCTCGTTCATCAGACCATTAGAGATATCCAACGGCGTAAGGTTAAGAGAAGTAAGAGTAGGAGAAAAAGAAAAACAATTAATAATAGAGATACCCGAGATACCCAAAACTGCTGCTTCAGCGATAACCACAAAAGCCCCTTATGGAGGTATCGCCTTAGATGGAATAAACCCAAACTTAGGCCAACCTTTATCATCGATTGATTTTGGAGACATAGACTTTAAAGCTTTAGAAGAGTTATTAGAGAACTCAGGAGGAATTGATTTTGAGATCAAAGAGAGAGAATCTACTACTTTGGGGAACTTCTTAGGTGCTTTTACAGCCCCAAAGCCACAGAAGATACCCTCACCACAATAGAATAATTCTACAAAAACAATACTCATTTTGTAGAATTAAATCTCAATCAAAGCTGATTTAAGAGGTATAACCATTCTCTTGCCAAATTTTAATCTTTCTGACAATAAATCAGAGAGATTTCTTTTTTAAGGATTATTCCTATAAAATCTTATGGTAGTTCTCACTGAAAAACCCTAGATTAAAAGGATTTTTAAGGTTATTTTATAGAGTAGTTGTTTGTCTTTATTTTACCTACTTTCTTGATTTTCTTTGATCTTCTTTGAAGACTTAAAAGCTTAAACCCTATCTTACACAGTAGCTGTCTTTTGAGGTTCTGGGCTATAAGTCCAAAGCAGAATCTTAAAAATCTCTTCTTCATTAAGTATCAGAGACATTGTTAAATTGAAGATTATCTAAAAGAACAGAAATCTGCTATCACAAAAAGGCTAGGAGCTTCTTAGCTACTAATTAAAGAGTTCTTCTGCCAGTTTAAAGAACCTATTTTAGTAGCAAGGGAAGCAGCTTCTAAGGGGTATGGGTTGGATGATCTCTTATGAAGAACGGAATACTTAATATCTTATAGCTCAATCCTTATGAAGACTAAAGCCATCTGCTTCAAGTAAGATAAAGACAGAGAGAATAGATTTTTTAAATTCTATCTCATCTTTTAAACTACATGGAAATCCTTGAAGAAGAGATATCTTCTCATGAGAAAAAGATAGGAGATATTTTTATTATTTTATCTTTTTTAAGTCTTGATGTTGAGGGAAAACTTGAATATTTTGATGTGAAATTGTCTTAAGGATAGATTATCTCGCCTTTAGGATAAATCTTTTCCTCAAAACTTTTAGTATCCTAAAAGACTTAAGCCTGCAAAAGTTCTGTTTCTATTCTGCTAAAGATATGATTTTTTTATATTGAGCAATATAATAAGAATTGACAAAGGAATAATTTATGTTAAAATTGCTTTTTAGCAGTCTCTTGTTGAGAGTGCTAAAGTTTAAGATGGTGAGAGACATCGATTACGAATCGAGGAGAAGAGCGGTCTTAACTGCAACTATAAACCGCTACATCAAAGAGGCAATTCCAGTTGCCTCAGAGGATGTGGCTAGAGATTTTGATCTAAGTTCAGCTACTATTAGGAATATATTTGGGGAATTAGAGGAAGAGGGATATCTTACGCATCCTTATACCTCAGCAGGAAGGATTCCCACTTATAAGGGCTGGCGTTGCTATGTAGATTCTCTTATCTCAACGGTTACGCCTCAGCTTTTAAATGGAGAAAAGAAACAGATCGTCAATGAGTATAAGAGTAAGGTGTATAGATTGGAGAACTTACTGGAGAAGACCTCAGAGATTATTTCTACAGTTACTCATTATGTTGGAATCACTTCTTTCTTAGGCTGGCAGGATAAGTTTTTCTATAGAGGTATGAGTTTTATTTTAGAGCAACCTGAATTTCAAGACTTCAAAAGGATGCAGCTTTTGATAAAGGTCTTTGAGGAGAGGAGCCATCTACTCAGTATCCTCAAGCGCAATCTCAAAGAAAAAGTTAAGATTTACATCGATCAAGATTTAGGGTATTCAGAGATGGAGAATTTCGCACTGGTGATTTCAAGTTATAGTGTTAAGGATAAACCTAAAGGAAGATTAGCAGTTTTAGGGCCGGTACGTATGGAATACAATCATATCATTTCCGCATTAGAATATATATCAGAAGTATTGACCGATACATTAAGTAATAAGGAAGAGACTAAATGGAGAGAGTAGAAGATCAGAAAGAGAGTAAGTCACAGACAGAAGAAGAAAAGATTATCTCTCTAAAGGAGTCAGAATATTTAGAACTAAGAGAACAAGCGAATAAAGCTAATCAGTATTGGGATAAGATCTTAAGATTACAGGCGGATTTTGAGAATACAAGAAAGCGTTTGGAAAGGGAAAGGGAAGATTTTATTAAGTTTGCCAATGAGTCTATCATCTTAGAACTTTTAAACATATTGGATGATTTGGAGCGCACAGTAGAACTTGCACAATCCCAACATCAAGATATAGCCTCTTTTTTAAAGGGTGTAGAGATGATTTTAGCACATCTGTATGAGATGCTAAAAAAATATGGTGTAAGAGCAATTGAAGCAAAGGGGAAACTATTCGATCCAGCTTATCATGAGGCTTTAATGCAGTTAGAGTGTGATGGTTTACCTGAACATACCATAATTGAAGAGTTGCAAAAAGGTTATTTGTTGGGTGATAAGGTAATTAGAACTACAAAGGTTAAAGTCGTAGTTAAAAAAGCTGTAACTGAAAAAGGAAGAGTTACATAATTTAAGGAGGAGAAAAAATGGCAAGAGTAATCGGTATTGACTTAGGAACTTCAAATTCAGCAGCTGCTATAATGGAAGCAGGAAGACCGGTAATTATTCCTTCAGCAGAAGGAGCAGGTGTTGCTTCAGGCAAGGCATTTCCTTCTTATGTGGCTTTTACCAAGGATGAGCAACGTTTAGTGGGAGAACCTGCGAGAAGACAAGCAACCATAAATCCTGAGGGCACAATTACTGCTGCTAAAAGAAAGATGGGAACTGACTACAGATTCAAAGTCTATGGTAAAGAATATACACCTCAGCAGGTCTCAGCTTTTATCTTACAAAAGATAAAGCAGGATGCAGAGGCATATTTAGGTGATAGAGCTGAAGAAGTAGTAATTACCTGCCCTGCTTATTTCAATGATAATCAGAGGACAGCTACTCGAGATGCAGGAGAGATTGCTGGTTTAAAGGTCTTACGTATAATCAATGAACCCACAGCTGCTTGCCTGGCTTATGGTTTGGAAAGGGCAGGAAAAGAACAGAAGATCATGGTCTTTGATTTTGGCGGAGGTACATTAGATGTTACAATCATGGAGATGGCTCAGGGTGTATTTGAGGTAAAATCGACCTCAGGCGATACCCAATTAGGTGGTACAGATATGGATAATGCTCTTTTAGACTACATCACAGAGCAATTTAGACGCCAGACAGGTATTGACTTACAGAACGATAAGATGGCGATGCAGAGATTAAGAGAGGCAGCAGAGAAGGCAAAGGTTGAGCTATCTTCAACTCTCACCACAGACATAAATCTTCCCTTTATTACTGCTGACAGTACCGGTCCAAAACATCTTACAATGTCGATTACACGGGCAAAATTAGAAGAGCTGGTTCTACCCATAATTGAAAGATGTCAACATCCAATGGAACAGGCAATTGCTGATGCAAAGTTGGTTCCCCAAGATATAGACCGGATCATTATGGTAGGAGGCCCTACCCGTATGCCTTGTGTCCAAAGGTTTGTAGAAGATTATGTGGGAAAGAAGATTGAGCGGGGAGTCGATCCAATGGAATGTGTAGCAATGGGAGCAGCGATTCAAGGGGCAATCATTAAAGGTGAGATGAAAGAAGTCTTATTATTAGATGTTACACCTCTATCTTTAGGTATTGAGACCTTAGGAGGTGTCTTTACAAAACTCATCGAGAGAAATACTACAATTCCTACAAGGAAATCTCAAATCTTTTCTACAGCTGCAGACAATCAGACTGCTGTAACTGTAAGGGTCTTACAAGGAGAAAGGCCTATGGCAGATGATAATACAGAGTTAGGAAGGTTTGATCTAATTGGGATTCCTTCTGCTCCGCGTGGGGTTCCTCAGATTGAGGTTACCTTTGATATCGATGCAAATGGGATAGTCCATGTATCAGCAAAGGATTTAGGAACCGGAAAAGAGCAATCTATAAGGATAACTGCTCCTAAGAAACTCTCTAAAGAAGAGATTGAGAGATTTGTAAAAGAAGCAGATAAATTTGCTGAGGAGGATAAAAAGAGAAGAGAATTAGCTGAACTTATCAATCAAGCAGATACTTTAGTCTACACAACTGAGAAATCTCTCAAAGAATTTGGTGATAAGATAAGTCAGACCGAACGAGCTGATATTGAGGCAAGATTGAATGACTTGAGACAGGCAACAAAGGATAAGAATGCAGATAGAATCAAAAGAGCAATCGAAGAATTGACCAAAGCTTCTCATAAATTAGCAGAGGAGATCTACAAACAAGCAGCAAAGAAGAAAGAAGAGACTAAAGAAAAAAAGGAAGAACCAAAAGAGAAGAAAGAAGATATCATCGATGCTGAATATAAAGAAGAAGACGAGAAGGAGTAATCTTTTTAAGTTATGGCTACCAAACGCGACTATTATGAAATTCTGGGTGTAAAGAAGAGTGCAACTTTAGATGAGATAAAGAAGGTATATCGGGAGTTAGCCTTACGTTACCATCCAGATAGAGTACCCCATGATCAGAAGAGAGAAGCAGAGGAGAAATTCAAAGAGATATCTGAGGCATACGCTGTTTTATCTGATCCTCAGAAACGTGCCTTATACGATCAATATGGTCACACAGGAATCGATCAAAGATACGCCTATGAAGATATACTCCGCACTGCAGATTTCTCTTCTATCTTTGAGGATTTAGCTGATTTTGGTTTTGGGAGAAGTATATTTGAAGAGATATTTGATTTTGATATATTTGGAAAGGGTAGAAAAGTACGCAGAGAGAGGAAAGGCAGAGATATTGAGGTAGAGATCGAGATTACTTTAGAAGAGGTAGCTGGAGGGTGTGAGAAGCCAATAACTTTTATGAGATATGAAGTTTGTTCGGTATGTTCTGGAACAGGACAGAAACCCGGAACAAAAAAAGAGATCTGTACAAGATGTAGAGGAAAAGGCGAATTTTACACTTCAGCTGGATTCTTTCAACTCAGACAGACCTGTGATCTATGTGGAGGAACAGGTGAGATAATAAGATATCCTTGTTCAGAATGTAAAGGTCAGATGAAAGTAAAGGTTGCAAGAAAGATTTCGGTTAAAATTCCTGCAGGTGTAGATACAGGCTCTGTTTTAAGGATCCATGGAGAAGGAGAGCATGGGACTTTGGGTAGAGGTGATCTATATGTCTACATAAGAGTCAAACCCCACCCTATATTTACACGTAAAGACTCTGATATCCTCACAGAGGTTTCAATCAGTATGGTAAGAGCAGTCTTAGGTGGTGAGATCGAGGTACCGACATTGAATGGTAAAGTAAAGATGAGGATACCGGAAGGTACACAGAATGCAAGGTTCTTTAGATTGAAAGAGAAAGGTCTACTACATCTTCGTGGTTATAAAAGAGGAGATGAAATAGTTAAAATATCTGTGAAGATTCCCACTTCTCTTACACCTCAACAGCGCAAACTAATGGAGGAATTTGCCCGGCTTTCAGGAGAAGAATTTGAGAGAAAGGAGTCTCTTAAAGATAAGATAAAAAAGGCTTTCAGAGACAAATAAAACTTCCCAAAATTCTGATTTTTTTGTATCAATGGTAAAGATTAAACCCTTGAGAGTTACTCTTTATAATCAGAGATTAATAGGTAATCTGTCTAAAGTAATCTGCCCACCATACGATGTAATCACCTCTAAGCAGATAGAGGAATATTATAAGCTCCATCCTTTCAATATGATTAAGCTTATCTTAAGTAGACCTCGTATTGAGATGTTAGGAGACAAAAAAGTAGAGATCAACAGATACACCAATGCGAGGAATATATTCTTTGATTGGTTAAAAAAAGATATTCTTATTAGAGATAAATTTAAATGTTTCTATCTCTATGAACAGAGTTTTTTGTTTAAGAAGCAGGAGAGAAGAAGGATTGGCTTCTTCGGTCTTTTACGTCTTTCAGATGAAAAAATATTCAGTCATGAACATACGAAAGAAAAACCAAAGGAAGACCGTCTCTTACTTTTAAAATCAACCGAGGCAAACCTTTGCCCAATATTTGTCATCTTTAGAGATGAAGAAAAAATCTTAAATTATATATATAAGTTATCCTCCAAAAGAACCCCCTTCATCGAGATTAAGGATAGAGATAGGATTCATCACCGATTATGGCGCATAACCAAGAGTAGTTTAATTGACAAATTAAAAAGGGTTTTGGAGAAGAAAGAGGTCTATATCGCTGATGGACACCATCGTTATGAGACAGCCTGTACCTATAGGGATCTAAGAAAGGAGGGAATAGAAAATTTTACCGGTAGAGAGGATTTCAATTATATCTTGACCTATTTTACAGATTCAGAGTCTGAGGGATTAGTTATCTTAGCTGTCCATCGGGCAATTAAAAGAAGGGCTGAGATTTCAAAAATCTTAAAGATCTATTTTGAAATTGAGGAAAAGAAGGACAAACTCGAACTCTTTAGATCTATGGAGAGATTATCTAAGAGGTCTTGCGTCTTTGGTATGTATAAAGATAAAAGATTCTTTTCTTTACACTTGAAAAAGTCAGTCTTATCAGATAGAATAACAGATGTAGAATTATTAAATTTTATTTTTAAAGAATCTAATTTGGAGACTAAAGATATAATCTATTCAGAAGATGCTAACAGGATAATTGAAGCTATAGATAAAAATGAGGCCAAGCTCGGATTCTTTTTAAATCCTTTAAGAGTATCTTGCATCTTAGAGATTGCTTCTGAAAAAAAGAGATTACCCTCAAAATCGAGTTATTTTTATCCCAAGGTTCCTTCTGGACTTTTGATAAACAAATTTAAATGATAGCTATTCTGAGTTTTCTTATAAGCTTTTAGGTGAGATAGAACTATGGCTATGTTCGGTAAACCAAAATTTACAGTTGTGAGGATAAGAAAGAGAGAGATCCCTGATGGTCTGTGGACAAAATGTGAAGGGTGTGGCCAACCAATCTACAACAAAACCTTAGAAGAAAATTTCAGCGTTTGTCCTAAGTGCGATTATCATTTTACTTTAGGAGCAAAAGAGAGGATAAGGCTTCTTATAGATGAAGCGACATTTCAAGAGTATGATTCAAAGATGGAAAGTTGCGATCCTTTAAGATTCAAAGCTCAAAAGTCCTATGAAGCCAAATTAAAGCAAGATCAACAGACTACCGGTCTCTTAGAAGCAGTAATTACTGGAGAAGGAGATATTGAGGATAAAAGGATAGTTATTGGGGTTACAGACTCAAGATTCATTATGGGTTCAATGGGTTCGGTTGTAGGAGAAAAGATCTCTCGGATAATTGAAGCTTCCATTGAGAAAAGAGTTCCTTTAGTCATTATTTCTGGCTCAGGAGGAGGAGCTAGAATGTATGAAGGAATGTTATCTCTAATGCAGATGGCAAAGACTTCAGCCTCTTTGGCACGCCATCATCAAAAAGGACTCCTATATATTTCTATCCTTACAAATCCTACAATGGCCGGAGTTATGGCTTCTTTTGCCGGGCTAGGTGATATCATTATTGCTGAACCGAAAGCCTTAATTGGTTTTACTGGCCCAAGGGTAATTGAACAAACGATACATCAGAAATTGCCCGAAGGATTCCAGAAATCAGAATTCCTCTTAGAACATGGTTTAATCGATATGATCGTTCATCGCAAGAACTTAAAATCTATATTATCGCAATTGATCAACTATTTCGGTTGATCATAAAGGTTATATTTACACTTTATCATTTATGAACAGATAGGAGAGAGATGGCACAAGTAAGTGTAAGAAATCTTACAAAGATATTTCACTCTAATATAATAGCAGTAGATAATGTCACTTTAGGTATTAATAATAAGGAGTTTATGGTTCTTTTGGGGCCATCTGGTTGTGGGAAGTCTACTTTCTTGAGGTTAATCGCTGGTTTAGAAAAATTGACAAAAGGTAAGATTTTTATCGGAGATAGACTTGTGAATGATGTTCCAGCTAAAGACAGAGATATTGCTATGGTTTTTCAGACTTATGCTTTATACCCACATCTTACTACTTTTGAGAATATGGCTTTTGGATTACGCTTAAGAAGATACCCAAAGTCTGAAATCAAGGAGAGGGTAAATGAGGCAGCTGAAATATTAGGGATAAAGAATCTTTTGAATCGTTTGCCTAAAGAACTTTCAGGTGGTGAAAGGCAAAGGGTTGCTTTAGGAAGAGCAATTGTGAGAAAACCCTTAGTGTTTTTATTCGATGAGCCGTTGAGTAACTTAGATGCAAAACTCAGGGTTCAGATGCGCACTGAAATCCATAAGCTACATTTAAAGCTTCAAGCTACAATGATCTATGTGACCCACGATCAGTTAGAAGCTCTAACCTTAGGAGATAGGATTGCAGTAATGAAGGATGGAGAGATTTTTCAAGTAGATGATCCCATGAAGATATACAACCTGCCGGTAAATAAGTTTGTTGCCAGTTTTATTGGAGCTCCTCCAATGAATTTTATGAAAGGTAAGCTCTTCCAGAAGGATTCTAAATTCTATTTCAATGAAGGAAAGATTCAAGTGAGGGTGATAGATGATATGTATGAAAGATTAAGAGCCTATCTGGGTAAAGAGGTTATCTTGGGAATAAGACCAGAAGACATCTATGACAGACTCTTTGTTTCTGAGGCGCCCCCTGAGAATATTGCAAGAGTAAGAATAGAAGTTACCGAACTCTTAGGTTCAGAAGTTTATCTTTATCTAAATACAGGTCTTCATACTTTGATAGCTAGAGCGAGTACGCATACAAGACCTCAAGTTAATTCAGATATAGATGTAGTTTTTGATATGAGTAAGGTGCATTTCTTTGATAAGGATACTGAACTTACGATTGTTTAAACATTTAATATTTTTTTCTCTTTATATACTTTTGCCTTTCTCTTTCTCCCTTTTGTATTTACCCTCTCTTTTAAAATTTTTAATCCCAATATATCTTTTGAGTTTAGCTATAGTCTATCTCTTCTTCTATTTTAAGAAAAAAGAAATCTCTTGTGTTACCATAGAGATAGAAAAACTCCAGAGTGAGTCCAACATATTAGAGGATGAGATAAAAGAGACAGGATCTCAAAAAGAATCCTTTCCTTCAAAGATAAAGAGATACCAAGATTTGAGGCGATTGATTGAAGAGTTTATCTCGATTCCTTCTTTAGATGAACTTGTAGAGACTTTAACTATTCAGGTCTTTCAGCTCTTAGCACAGAATGAAGGTACATGTCTTTTCTATCTTTTAGATGAAGCCAGACAAAATTTGGCTCTTACTGCTTCAAAAAGAGAAAGGCAAGAAGATATAATTAAGGCAAAGAATGGTGATATCTTTGATTGGTGGGTCTTAAAGAATTCTTCTAATTTAATAGTCCTTGATATAAGGAAGGATTTCCGTTTTGATTTAGAAAAGGTCCCCAGAGAAGAGTTTAGGCCAATCGGTTCAATTATATCCTGTCCACTTATCTTAGGAGAAAGATTCTTAGGTATCCTTCGTTTAGATAATTCATCTCCTTATAGATTCTCTCCCGATGATCTAAGGTTACTTAGGGCAATCTCTGATTTAGGGGCCATAGCTATAGAGAATGCCATCACTTATGAGAGTACACAAAATCTTGCGATCCGAGATAGCTTAACTGGTCTCTTTCAAAAGAGTTACCTCTTTGGTAGGCTAAATGAGGAGTTTTTGAGGAGTGTTTATGAGGGCTTACCTCTCTCATTACTTATGTTCGATATCGACCATTTTAAAGACTACAACGATTCATTTGGCCATATAGCTGGTGACTTAGTCTTAAAATCCATCTCAGAAGGTTTATTGAACTTCTTTGATAGAGCAGGGAATGTAGTTGCAAGGTTCGGAGGAGAAGAATTCTGTGTAGTCCTACCAAGAATAGATAGATTGCAGGCGAAAGAGATGGCAGAAAACTTTTGCTATAAGATTCAGAACCAAGAGATTCTAATTCGCCGAAGACCTTCAAAAGTTACAGTCTCTTGTGGCATTGCAACTTTTCCTCAAGATTGCCGAGAAATTAAAGAGTTATTAGAGGTTGCTGATAAAGCTTTGTACAAAGCAAAAGAGTTGGGAAGAAACAGAGTATGTACTATTTAATTTTAATCTTTACTTTTCTTTTGAGTGTAATTTTGGTGATTAATTTTAAGAAGAGAATGGAAAAAGAAGTTAATAGAATAAAGGAAAAGTTAAATTCATTACGGGATTCTCTAAATGAATCGATATCTAAAAAGCAAACCTTAGATAGAGAGAGCAAAGACTACAGAACAGAATTAGAAAGAGTAATTTCTTTCTATGAGATATCGAAAGAACTTTCCAAATCCTTGAAGGTAGATGAGATCTTTAAATCGTTTAAAGAGAGTTTATCTTATCATCTTAGCTTTTCAGATTGTTTACTTAAAGAGAATGAGGAGACTATAATAGACTATGAGAAGTTTCCTTTAAGAATTGAGAAAGACAAGACATTTTTCCTTTATCTTAAAGGTTTAAGAGAGGAGGATAAAGAAAATTTTTCTGTCTTCTTAAATCAGCTTACTCTTGTCTTGAGGAGGTCTTCTCTTTATGAGAGACTTCAAGAGCTAGCTATAACCGATAGTTTAACTGGGTTGTTTTCAAGAAGATATATGTTAGAGAGAAGTGAAGATGAATTGAGGAGATCTAAAAAGTTTAATTTGGATTTTTCTCTCCTTTTAGCCGATATAGATCACTTTAAATCCTATAATGATAGATATGGACATTTGGTAGGTGATCAGATACTAAGAAATTTAGGGAGAATAATTAAGACTAATATCCGCTTGATTGATTTAGCAGCAAGATTTGGAGGAGAAGAGTTTCTTATACTTTTACCCGAGACTGATAAGATTCAGGCGGTGAATGCTGGTGAGCGTATCCGTAAGGCAATTGAGATTGAAAAGATAAAAGCATATGATGAGATCTTAAACGTAAGCTGTAGTTTTGGTGTAGCAGGATTTCCTCAAGATTCTTCAGAATTAGCTGATTTGGTTGATAAAGCAGATTTTGCATTATATCAGGCAAAGAAAGAAGGTAGAAACAGAGTGTGTATGCATGGTATCTGATTTTTCTTGTATTTAGATAACTTTTAATTTAAGATTCTACAAGATGAAATTTATTTTAGGTATTGATTTAGGAGCTACACTTATAAAGATAGGTCTCTTGGGTAAAGATTACGAGATCATTGAAAAGAGAAGACTTTACACTCAGGATTTTAAAGATAGAGATTCGCTCATTGAAGTAATAGTTGAAGAAATAAAAGCAATTTTACAGAGTAAAAAGATAGATACAAAAGATGTCTTGGGAATAGGAATAGGGGTTCCTGGGCCGGTTGATTTTAAGAGAGGCTTTGTTTACTATTTTCCAAATATTAGAGGATTTAAAGATACACTTTTAGGAGAGATTTTCCAAAGAAAGACCGGTATTAAGACCTATATCGATAATGATACTAATCTGATGGGATTAGCTGAGAGTAGATTTGGGAGAGGAAAGAATTTTAAGAGTGGTGTATATTTGACTTTAGGCACAGGTGTAGGAGGAGCTGTCTTTGTTGAGGGTAGAATCTATCGGGGGAAAAATTTTACTGCTGGAGAGATCGGTCATATCCCTATCAATGAGAAGGGACCTCTGTGTAATTGTGGAGGAAAGGCTTGTCTGGAAAGATACATCGGTAACAGATATGTATTGGCTAAGGCAAGAAAGGTCTTTAAGGAGAGAGGTTTGACCTTAGAGATCTTAAGTGAGATGGCAAAGAGAAAGGATAAAAGAGCAATCTTGATCTGGAAAGAGGTGGGGAGAAAATTAGGGATAGCCTTAACTGGTATAGTAAATTTTTTTAATCCCGAATGTATCATTGTTGGAGGAGGTTTATCCGAGGTAGGGGAAGTTTTGTTTTCTGAGATCAGAAGGACGATTAGATCAAGAGCAATGGCACCTTCAGTCAAAGGATTGAAGATCTTAAAAGCTAAATTGAAAGATGCAGGTGTAATTGGCGCTGCTCTTTTAGTCTCCATCTCCAAAATCAAATGATAGGAGGAAAAAGATGAAGATCTTCTTAGATACAGCAAATATCAGAGAGATAAAGGAAGCAGTCAGTTGGGGTGCAATCGATGGGGTGACGACAAATCCAACCTTAATCTCCAAAGAGAACCGAAAATCGGAAGAATTATTAAAAGAGATTTGTTCATTAGTATCAGGCGAGGTAAGTGCTGAGGTAATCTCTTTAGATTCTGAAGGTATGATGAGAGAAGCAAGAGAACTCTCTAAATTAGCCGCCAATATTGTAATAAAGATTCCTTTGACCAAAGAGGGATTAAAGGCGGTGAGAGTCTTATCTCAAGAAAAGATAAAGACGAATGTTACTCTATGTTTTTCTCCTACTCAAGCAATCTTAGCTGCCAAGGCAGGAGCAGACTTCATTTCACCTTTCATCGGAAGATTAGATGATATATCACATTTCGGTATGGATCTAATAAGAGATATTAGAGAAATATATGACAATTACGGCTTTCAAACTCAGATCATCGTTGCTAGCATAAGAAACCCTTTACATGTATTAGACTCTGCAAGGATTGGTGCAGATATAGTTACTGTACCATTTGGTGTCTTAGAACAGCTCATCAAACACCCATTGACCGACACAGGTATCCAGAGGTTCTTAGAAGACTATAAGAAAATTCCACAGAGATGAAGAGCTACGGATCACTTAAATTTAAACTCCAGATTGTACAGATAGTAGTATCATTTATTATTTATTATTTATCATTTATCATTTGCTGTTGTGCTCAAGAGAGAGAGCCGATCGATGTGAGAGGTGATAGAGTTGAATATTTTGTAGAAGAAAAAAAGTTTGAGGCATCGGGAAATGTAGTAGTTACATATCAAGATACAAGACTTAGTTGTGATAAGGTAACTGTATTCACAGACTTAAAACAGGCGAAAGCAGAAGGGCGTGTACGTATCGAAGAAGAGAAAGGTGTTATTGAGGCAGAAAAGGTCTTTTACAATTTTGAGACTAAAGAAGGGATATTGATTGAAGCAAAAGTTCGAGCTCTGCCTTTCTATGGAAGATCCAAAGAAGCTGGAAAGATAAGCGAAAAAGAATTAGAATTCAAAAAAGGGTATATTACTACCTGTGATTTAGACCAACCCCATTATCGTATAGAGTCAAAGAAGATTTCGCTATACTTAGATGATAAAGTTGTTGCTAAGAATACTGTCTTTAAAGTGGGTAAAGTTCCTTTGATGTGGTTACCTATATATATTCATCCTCTGGGTGATAAACGTCCCCGGGTGACAGTTATTCCTGGATACTATAAAGATTGGGGGTTTTATCTTCTGACTGCCTGGAGATACTATTTTGATGAAGGAGCAGGAGGAAGGATCCATTTGGATTGGAGGGAGAAAAAAAGGTTTTCTGAAGGTCTCACCTATAACTACTCTATGCAAAATTTAGGTAAGGGAAGATTAAGGCTATACCATACACAACAAAAGAATAGATTCTTAGCTCAACTCAGACACAGGCTGAAGATTGATGAATACACAGATTTAATCTTAGAATACCATAAGATGAAAGATAAAGATTTCTTAAAAGACTATTTCTTTAGGGAGTATGAGAGAGATTTTAAACCCAAAACATATCTGCAGATTGTTCATATTCTTCCTAACTATACTTTGAGTCTATTTTTACAGAAGAGAACAAATCGTTTCTATGATGAGATAGAAAGACTCCCCCAACTAAAGCTCAATATAAATGAACAGAGGATCTTTGAGAGTCGGTTCTATTTTAAAAACCAGAGTTGCCTATCTAATCTTACCAAGAAGAAAGCTTCTCCTTCAGATATAGATGATGATGTGGTAAGAGCTGATACCTATAATCAGATATCTGTACCAGTAAAAATTTCTTTCTTGGAGCTCACCCCATATGCGGGCTTCAGGCAAACTTACTTTACAAAGGATATAGATGGTAATGAGAATAAATGGAGGAGTATCTTTTATTCAGGGATTGATATAAATACGAGGCTCTTTCGTATCTACGATCTCAAAACAGATTTTTTAGGATTAGATATTAATAAACTCCGACATATAATTTCACCCCAAATTTGCTACAGTTATATACACCGACCTTCAATTCCACCTTCAAGACTTATGCAGTTCGATGAGATAGATTCGATATCTGAAGAGAACAGAATAAATTTGTATTTAGAGAATAAACTTCAAACAAAGAAAGAAGGTCAAACATTCGATCTCTTGAGATTCATCTGCAGTACCGACTACCTACTTAAGTCTAAAAAAGACTCAGGATTTTCTGATCTTAAGTTCGATTTAGAATTTACTCCTTACAAAAATTTAAGGCTTGAATCAGATGCAGTTTATGATTCTCAAGATAAGACATTTAAGACAGCCAACTTAGATCTTTTCATTTTTAGTAAGGATAGATGGGATTTTGGCTTAGGCCACAGGTATCAGAGGTTAGGAGAATCAGAACTTACCTCTGAATTTTCTTGGAGAATAAATCCAAAATGGAAGGTATGTATCTATGAGAGGTTTCAATTTGATACAGATAGTTTAAAAGAACAGGAATACTCAATCTACAGAGACCTACACTGTTGGGAGATGCAGATATCTTATAATGTTAAGAGGGGATATGGTGAGACTATCTGGATCATCTTTAGGTTAAAGGCATTTCCTGAGGTAGGTTTTGAATTCAACAAACACTATCACAGACCCAAAGATAGGAAATGAAGATATCAGTTATTGGTTGTGGTCATGTAGGTTTAGTTACAGGAGCTTGTCTTGCAGAATTGGGGAATGATGTTATCTGTACAGATAATGATACCAGAAAGATAGAATCTTTAAGGAAATTAAAGATCCCCTTTTATGAACCACATCTAAAAGATTTAGTCTTGAAGGGCGTAAAGGGGAGAAGGCTCATATTTACAGATAAGATAAAGATTGCAGTAGAAAAATCTCTCATAATCTTTATCTGTGTAGGAACACCTCCAAAAGAGAATGGTGAGCCGGATCTGAGAGGAGTAGAGGGTGTTTCTTGGGATATCGCCAAATACCTAAATTCTTATAGATTAATTGTAGAGAAGTCAACGGTTCCAGTTCAAACTGGTGAATGGATAGAACATACAATAAAGGTCTTTAGCAAAAAAAAGATTAAATTTGATGTCGCCTCAAATCCAGAATTTTTAAAAGAGGGTTCTGCTATTTATGACTTCATGTATCCTGACAGAATAGTCATTGGCGTAGAATCAAAAAAGGCAGAAAGATTACTCCTTAACCTATATAAGCCTCTAAACTCTCCTACCATAATTACAGATATAAAATCTGCAGAACTAATCAAGCATGCTTCAAACTCATTTTTAGCTACAAAGATATCTTTTATCAATGCAATGTCGAAGGTATGTGAGTTGGTAGGTGCTGACATCAAAAAGGTCTCAGAGGGTATGGGTTTAGATAAGAGGATTGGAAGAGATTTTTTAGATGCAGGTATAGGCTTTGGAGGTTTCTGTTTACCAAAGGATTTAGATGCCTTTATAAGGATCTGTGAAGATTTAGGATACGATTTTAAACTCCTAAAGGAAATCAAAAGGATAAATGAAGAGCAGAGAGCTTTATTAATTAAGAAGATAAGAGATAATCTGTGGATACTTAAGGATAAAAAAGTTGGGATCTTAGGACTTTCATTTAAACCAGATACAGATGATATAAGATTTGCACCCTCAGTCTTCATTATTAGCTCACTTCTGGAAGAAAGTTGTAAGATCTCTGTTTATGATCCAAAAGCAATGGAGAATGCAAAGGAGCTATTCAGAAGAGACAGATTAGATTCGAGTATTAAATTCTGTAAATCACCTTACCAAGTAGCTAAAGACTCTGATTGTTTAGTAATTTTAACTGAGTGGGATGAATTTAAAAAGTTAGATCTCAAAAGAATAAAAAGCCTACTTAGGCAACCTATAATCATCGATGGAAGGAATATCTACGATCTGAAGAGATTAAAGGAATTAGGATTTAGATATACAGGAATAGGGAGGGGTTAAAATTAAAGATATAAGTTTAAAAGAAAAGATCTCAAAAAAGACTGCTAAAATAAGTGTAATTGGATTAGGATACGTCGGTCTTCCGTTGGCAGTTGAATTTTCTAAAGTAGGCTTTAAAGTCTATGGGATAGATAAAGATAGAGAGAGGATCCAGAGGATAAAGAAGCGTAAATCCTATATTACCGATATCAAAGAAAAGGATTTAAAGAGAATCTTAAAAGAGAAAAGATTCGAAGCCTCAGATGATTTTAGCCTCATAAAGGATACAGATGTAAGTATTATCTGTGTACCGACACCTTTAAAGAGGAAGTACTTACCTGATATTTCCTTTATCAAAGATTCATTGAAGAGAATATCTCCAAATTTAAAGAAGCCTTCACTTGTTATTCTGGAGAGTACAGTCTATCCAGGTATTACGGAAGAGTTGATTCTCCGGTTTTTAGAGAAGCAGGGTTTAATCTATCAGAAAGATTTCCTTCTTTCATTTTCTCCAGAAAGAATCGATCCGGCAAACAAAAAATTTCCTCTAAGAGATATTCCCAAAATAGTAGCAGGAATAGATGAAACAGCGACTCTTCTTACAAAATATCTGTACAAAAAAATTATCAAGAGAGTTGTAACTGTCTCTTCAGTTAAGATAGCTGAGATGGCAAAATTGTTGGAGAATACATTCAGAATTGTAAATATCGCATTTGTTAATGAGATGGCAAAGATCTGTCATAAGATGGGTATAGATATTTGGGAAGTAATTAGAGCAGCAGAGACTAAACCTTTTGGCTTCATGCCATTCTGGCCTGGACCAGGAGTAGGAGGAAGTTGTATTCCTAAAGATCCTGTTTATTTATATTGGAAGGCAAAAGAATTAGGATTTAATTCTCGGCTCATAAAGGTCTCCTCAGAGATTATCTCTTCTATGCCAAATTATTGTGTAGAGCGCTTAGAGGATATTTTAAAGAAAAGGAGATCTAAGAGTTTAGAAGGAGCAAGGATTCTAATCGTGGGGGTTACCTATAAAAGGGATGTGAAGGATCTGAGAAAATCACCAGCGCTGGAGATAATCAATATACTCCAATCAAAAGATGCTAAAATTTCCTATTATGATCCATATATTCCTTACTTAAGGATAGACAGAATCGATTTAAAGGGGTGTAGATTGAATAAGAAGAATTTAAAGGATTCTGATTGTGTAGTTATTGCTACTGACCATAAAGATATAGATTATAAACTCATTTTAAAAGAAGCGGATTTGGTCTTTGATACAAGAGGAGTGTATTCAAAATTCAAAGATAAGGTAGAATTATTATGAGTAGATATTTAGTTACAGGTGGAGCAGGATTCATTGGTTCAAATATAGTCAGAGAGTTAATCAAGAGGAGACAGAAGGTAAGGGTATTAGATAATTTTATCACTGGGAAGAAAAAGAATCTCAGAGGAGTCTTAGACAGAATAGAGTTGATCATAGGTGATATTCGAGATAAAAGGACTGTAAAGAGAACATTAAAAGGTGTAGATTATGTAATCCATCAAGCAGCCATACGTTCTGTCTTAAAGAGTGTAGAAGATCCAGTCTTGGTCAATGAGGTTAATGTTTCAGGGACTTTGAATCTGCTTACTTCCTCTCAAGATGCAAAGGTAAAGAGATTCGTCTATGCTTCTTCATCTGCTATCTATGGTAAAACTTACCAATTTCCCCAAAGAGAGAGTCAATCCCCAAATCCTATCTCACCTTATGCAGTATCGAAATTGGCTGGAGAAAGATACTGTATCAGTTTCACTGAACTGCGTGACCTAAGCACTGTATCTTTGAGGTACTTTAATGTCTTTGGCTTGAGGCAGAATCCTGAATCTAAATACTCAGCAGTCATTCCGGCATTCATAGAGAGAATCCTGAAAAACTCACCTCCTATAATTGAGGGCGATGGAAGACAATCACGCGATTTTATTTACATTGAAGATGTAGTAGAGGCAACTTTGAGGGCTGTAGTTTCATCAGAAGCTAGAGGTAAAGTGATAAATATTGGTTGTGGAGAGAGTATTTCAGTATTAGAGATAGATGAGATCTTAAATGAAATCTTAAAGAAGAATATAAGACCAAAATTTGGTCCTCGGAGGCCAGGTGATGTAGAGAAGACTCAAGCAGATACAAGGAGGATGGAGGAGACCTTAGGGTTTAAGCCAAAGGTAGATTTTAAAGAAGGATTGAAGAGGACTGTAGAGTGGTTCAAAAGAGGATTCTGATTAAAGAATGAAAAAGACAGTATTAATAACTGGTGGTGCAGGATTTATTGGCTCACACCTCTGTGATAGGTTAATCAAAGAAGGTCTTAGAGTTATCTGTGTAGATAACCTTATAACTGGACAATTGAAGAATATAGAACATCTTTTAAAAGATAAGAATTTTTCATTTGTAAATTTTGATGTAACCAAACCCATTAGGATAAGAGGAAGAATAGATTATATCTTACACTTTGCTTCCCTTGCTTCTCCAAAGGACTATTTAAAATTTCCCCTTCAGACATTAAAGACGGGTTCTTTAGGAACATATAATACTCTGGGATTGGCAAGAGAAAAAGGAACAAAGTATATGTTAGCTTC
>DDKR01000003.1 GCA_002340085.1 Candidatus Omnitrophica bacterium UBA2593 | reverse complement strand
CCATTTATAGTGACAAAACTCAATCTTCTCATCCGTTGAAATAAGCCATATTGTTGTTCCTTTGGCTCTTTAGTATACATTTTTCTTTAACCTCCTTTTTAGAAAAATTGCTTATTTGCACGATTTCTGGACAGAATTACTCCATATTTCGTGCAGGTTTTAAGGAGAATTTTATGACTCTTTTTTAACTTCTCCGACGAAAAAGAGAGGAGGTTTTTCAGTGAAAACTAAATAGCGACAGAACTCTTTTTTTCGTCTCGAGAAAAATCCTGTTCTATACAAAGTTACAAAGTCGGGTTTAAATCGACGTTTCCTAAGAAAAGATAATAGAACTCGAAATTAGGCAAGGACTAGTTAAAAGAAGACAGCAAAGAAGACTCGCTTCCTTATGTGTACCATAAGAGCACACTCTTTATGGATTAGATTATTTAAAAATTCCTCTCTATCTATACTTGGCCACAAGGTCAATCCAAAATAAGTCTTAATTGTAGATATACCCCAGACAACTCTTGTCCAAGAAACATTTTTTTAGCTAACTAGTCGCATTCACTTCGGAAATTCAAATTTTATTTCAGGTGATACTTTTTCTACTTCTGGTACTTTAAACATCTCTTTTGGTGTATATTTTAAGATGTTCGCAATAAAAACAGCTGGAATTTGTTTTATCCGGGTATTGAATATAGCGACAGAATCATTATAGAACTCTCGTCTGTCTGCAATCTGATTCTCTAAATAACTAATTCTATTCTGCAGTTGTATAAAGTTCTCGTTTGCTTTAAGTTCTGGATAATTCTCAGCAACCGCAAATAGTGTCTTTAGCGCACCTGCGAGTCCAGCATCTGCCCTTGCAATTTCAGACGGTGTTTTTGCTTCCAAAAATCTTGTTCTTGCAAGTGTAATCTTTTCCAAGGTCTCACGCTCATATTTCATATACCCTTCACATACTTTTACCAATTTCGGTATTTCATCGTAACGCTGTTTTTCAAGCACTTCAATATTTGCCCAGGACTTATCAATATTTACTCTAACATGTATTAGTTGATTGTAAATGCTGACGAGGTAAAGCACTAATCCTATAACTACCAACAACAAGATACCCAAAAACAAGATAATAATACCCATAACCACCTCCTTTTCTTTCTCTCAAAAAGACCTCTCAGATAAAATTTTCATCAGAAAAGTAGCACAGTCTATTTCATATGTTTACTATGTGAGGTCTTGCTGCTATATTTTTAGCTTGAGAGTTTCCAACAAAATTTCGCATATTAAAACTTTTTACACATTTTTCATTTTATCTATAAAACTTTCTCCACGGGATTATTAAGCCTTCTGGCAGAAGTCCTGCACGCGCTAACAAAGATATGAGCATACCAATAATCAGGCAGCAACCACCAAAAATGAGAAGAACACTCTTCATACCAAATTTTTTTGTTATTTCTTTTTCGCTATGGTCTGAAATAATAAATATCTTTTCTATATCACTTTTAGCAATAACAATATCATCTTCCGGTTCTGGTGGTTGTTTTAATTCTTCTCCGAAGATTTCTTGCTTTATAGTTTCTTCCACCTTATCCCATTCTTCAATACTTATCTGACTACTTTTGTCTATATTAAGTTTCTTAAGTTTTTCTTTATCTTCTTTTAACTTTCGAAGCTGTTTTCTCAGTTTTTTCTTTCGGCTCAAAATATCATCTTTGATCTTTTTTACCGTACCCAAAACATAAATATCTTCATCTGGTTGTATATACCATTCAGTATACCGCATCCTCTTTGTAAATAGGAACTTACCTATAGTATCGATATATTGGTAGTCGAGAGGTAAAATTATCTCGGCATCTAATGGATCAACAAGTAGTCTACCTGTTTCATCTTCAATATAGAAATAGTCTGTAGAACTACCTTCGCTCACAGTCTTCCAGGAACTACTTCTACCTCTTCTTTCTTCTTTTTCTATCAGGAATCGATAATACACGCAATCCTTATGTGTTAACAGACTTCTTAATGGAGATTTCTGCTTCGCTTTACCTTTAAGTTCAGAAAGACCCATAGCTACAGCACGGATCTTTGAAGTTGGTATATTTTCTATAAGTCTTTTCTTCCTATATTGAGTAAAGCCATAAAAAAACATAAAAAGCCCGACTAAAATTAGTCCTATCTCGTGAATATATCCAAATATTATATCTCCATCTTCTTCAACAGCGGCATTACATAAACAACAGTCGATAATTGAAGAAAAGACCATAACTACCAGAACAACCCAAAATTTATTTGTTATTGCTTTTTTCATTCCATATATATTCTATCTGATCTTCTAAATTTTTGCAATAATATGTTCTGACTACCCTGGGAATAGGAAGAAAGATTGTATCTTAAAGCTTTTAGAAAAATTAAAAGAATCAGGGCTCTTCCGTATTTAAATTACAGGTTTAGGATTTAAAAGCCCATATTGCATTTTTCTAAAAAGCTTTTAGTTATCTCTGAAGACTTCCGGTGAATTTGTAAATTCCTTACCAGGTTTTTATTGGTAGTCGAGCAGTTTTTATTTGATTTAATTACAGTGTCTTACATAAAATACCCCACTTTTAATACGAAAGACCCGTAATTTTTTACTTGCATATGCAGTTGACTCAAGTTCTCCGACGATGTCTGTTTTTGGGGTACCGACGAGCAACTTAAGTGAGGTGCATAAGCAGAATTTTTTATTTTGAGTATCTTTGATGACTTCACCAAATCAATTCTTCTACAATTTTGATTTTACCTAGATGTAACTAGCAATAGAAGGGAGCTTATTTTGGAGAGGGATATAAAGATAAGTGTATTTATGATCCCTAAGACAGGAACGAATATAATTGAGATTATTAAGGCTCCTAAGCAACCGCCTACAAGATCTGCTGCATAGAGAAATCCTACTGATCCTTTCCTTTTTTTGAGATAGATTTTGTTTGCCAAAGGAAATTCAGCTCCTACTAGACCTCCGGAAATCATAGACAGTATATAAAAAAGAATCTCTGAATTTGGCATTTTTATAAGGAAGCTAAGGATACTTAATAAGAGAAAAGAAAATAGAACCGTAGAAAATTCAATATATCTGAATACAGATACATCCTTTTTAATCTTTGTAAGATTCTTTGTCATCAAAATGCTTCCTAAAGATAAACCAGTCATAAATGTAGCGATGAGTAGGCCTATCTTCTGATATATAAATCCAAAGGTGATTTGAAAACACAGTATTAGGATCAAATTTAAACTCATCCCAAAGAATCCTGTAGAGGTTACTGCATACGGAATACTTAAATTTACAGATGGTATCTTAAAAGTAAGAAGAAACAGAATAAGGATAAATATAGATAAAATTAGGACAAAGAGATTTAAATCTATCTTCTCAATAAAATTAAAGATATTTCTTAATCTTGGGGAGAATTTTGCATTCCAGAATTTAAGTCCATAGAATAGACCTTTGGGAGACAGATCATAATTTATCCTGTAGTTATCTTTTAAAGAGTTATAAAACCAATCTTGCCAACTTTTATCTAGACGATAATCGATATAAGAGTTTGTAAAAAGAGAAGTCTTGATATCTTTTTCTTTCAAGTTATTCTTTATAACTTCTGGGATAAGTGGAATTTCTCTCTTTGAGCCATAGATAAGATTAAAGTCTCCAGGAATAACATAAGAAAACTTAAAAACCTCTTTTAGAGTTTGTAAAATAACTCCATTTAAGTCTCCCAATTCTTTACTCAGATAACTTAGAGAGCCGGGTAGATGTAGAACGAAAATTCCAGCTTCTTTTAAAATACTATTTACCTCCTCAAAAAATTCTTTCGTATATAACCTGTTTATCTGTAAGGTAGAAGGAAAAGTAAGATTTAACATCACTAAATCATACTTTGATTCTGTCTTCTTTACAAAGAATCTTCCATCTAAGTTCTGAATATTTAGCCTCTTGTCATCTAATTCTTTCTGAGTTAAATCAGTAGGAAAATCCTTTAAGGTCTTTATAATTAGAGGATCTAACTCTGCATAGTCTATTTTCTTAACCGGATATTTTAATATCTCTTTTAATACACCACCTGCTCCTCCAGAGATAACCAGAATATCTTGTGGATTTTGATGTAGGGAGAGAGAAAAATGTACAAAATCTTCAACAAAGACAATATCTGGAATAGGACTTGTGATTACAGGGATCCCATCAGAAAAGAATGTGAGTTGGTCTTCTCTCTTTGTAACTGCAATATTTCCATAGACAGAGTTCCTATAATCTAAAACTTTATAGCCAGAAAATTGTAGATCTACTGACCACCTGTGTATCTGGTTAATCTTGCCAGAGAAGAAAAACCACAAATTGAAGAAGAGAAATAGGCTAACTACATACCTTGCTATTCTTTTAAAGATACTTTTAGGAATAAGATAACTAATTAAAAGAAATGCTGATAAAATATTCAGGATACTTATGATTAGAGCAATCTGTAGAGAGTTTAGATAAGGAATGAGAAGAAAAGTAATGAGAGGTGCTCCAAGGATAAAGCCAACTGCCTCTAAAAAATACACCCTGCCAATAGTTAATTCGAAACCGGAAATTTTCAACTCATAATTATAGATTGAGCATCCAAAGGGAAATTGCATACCATCACAGAGACTAAGGAGAGCTAAAATAAAAAATGAACTAAAAAGGATAAAGAATAGACCTACTCCTTCACCTATCCCAATTCCAAAGATGTTCTTTATCGTTCTTGTTAGAACGATACTTACAGGTAGATATAGAGAAATAAAGATCTGTAATAGACAATAGACGAAGACAGGTTTCTTTATTCTCTCTGATAATCTCCCCAAGAATCCAGACCCAAGTGCTTCTAAGATTATCCAGCAAGCTAAAATTAATCCTATAGTCAACTCATTTCCATAGAATGTGATAAGTAGTTCTCTCAATAAGAGAGTCTGGGTCATTAGAGAAGTAAGACCCATTAAGATTAAAGCAAAG
This sequence comes from Candidatus Omnitrophica bacterium UBA2593, assembly GCA_002340085.1. Taxonomy (GTDB): domain Bacteria; phylum Omnitrophota; class Gorgyraeia; order Gygaellales; family UBA2593; genus UBA2593. Next base: position 10,661 of record DDKR01000003.1, on the reverse strand, counting down.
ATAAGACTGGATCTTTTCATATAGTAGTAAATATAAAAAATATGGACTAACTACTCTTCAAGAATCATAGCAGACTTTGATTTACTTGACAAGTCTAAATAGATATGGTAGGATTTTTTTCCAATTAAGGAGGTGATGGATATGTTTAAGAAAGCTTTAATTCTATCTTTAGGTCTGATGGTTCTGTCTTTAAATGTCTCCTTCATTTTTTCTCAAGAAGAGACTGAAGAAGAGATCGAAGAGATAGAGTGGGTATGGGGAGATGTTGTAGCTTTAGATGAGAACCAGATTACAGTCAAATATTTAGATTATGAGACAGATGAAGAAAAAGAAATTATGGTAGTTTGTGACTTAGAGACAGAATTTGAGAATATCTCCTTAATCTCAGAGATCAAAGTAGGAGATAGTGTAAGTATTGATTATGTAGTTAGGGAAGGTAAAAATATTGCTAAATTTATAAGTGTAGAGAAAATAGAAACGCTCGAGGAAGAGATTCTCCCATAATCCCGCATCATCTCATAATATTGAAAACCGTAGAAGTAAAGAAAGGACTTTGGAATTACATCTACTTGATTTTAAAGAAGTTACGTTTCCCCTTTTTAACATTATTTATGCGGAAGTCAGTAATAAGCATCTAGCTTATGAGAGGATAGGGATTATTTCCTCTCTTAGATTAAATGATAAAGTTGGGTTCTATTTCTGCTTAGATAGAGAAAGTTTCTGGAGAAGAGGTTTCAGATAGAGTATAGATTTATACCATTACTTTGAGAAAGCCGATAAAAATCAAGTTTTTTACAAGGAGCATAAAGAAATGAAGAGAAAAATTCTTATAATACTTAGTTTAGTTTTAATGACAACTGGTTTGGTCTATGCTTTTGATGATGGAGACTTTCAGATTTGGCATACACAATCACAGGAGTTGGAGATCACCGAAAAAAAGAAAATTGAATTGAAGGAGGAATTTCGTTTTGGTGATAACGCTGAAGATTTTTATTACCACCATTATGATGTAGGCCTCAGTCATAGCTTAAACAAATTAGATTTTAAGATAAATTACCGGCAAGTCTATAAGAAGAGAAAGAACAAATTCAGAGAAGAAAACCGACCCCATATAAATGCTATTCTAAAGTTCAATTTAGGAGCATTCAAGCTCAGCAACCGGCATCGCCTTGAATACCGGCACTTTGACTATAAACCTGATATCTGGCGATACAGAAGTAAACTTAGTATAAAGTTTCCTTCAATAGAACTTACCAAATCTTCAATAAAACTTACCATAGGAATCCAGCCCTATTTAGCCAATGAGATATTTTTAAATTTTCAAGGTAAAAGTTTCAGTCGGAATAGATTTTATTGTGGATTCGATATGAGGTTAACCAAAAGATTAAAAGTCGGACTCTATTATTTACTTCAGAGTAGCCGACATAAGAATAAATGGAAGGATATAAATGTTTTAGGGACAAAGATGAAGTTAGTATTTTAGAGAGGAGGAAGAGATGAAGATAAAGATTGCTTGGGTATCTATTATCTGCTTTTTTTTATCAATTAACTTCTCTTATGCTCAGGGAAGAAGAGTTCTACAGATAAAAGGTTCAGATACAATGGTAAACTTGGTCCAGGCCTGGGCTGAAGAGTTTATGAAGAAAAATCCTTCTGCCTCGATTGCCGTTACGGGAGGTGGTTCAGGAGTAGGGATTGCCTCTTTGATTAATAAGACCTGTGATATTGCGGAGTCTTCGCGGAAGATGAAACTAAAAGAAATAGAATTAGCTAAGTCTAAAGGGGTAGAACCAAAAGAATTCATCGTTGGCTATGATGGTTTGGCGGTTGTGGTCCATCCTTCCAATCCTGTAGATAAATTAACCTTCTCACAGCTCTCAGACATCTTTACCGGCAAGATAAAGAACTGGAAAGAGTTAGGTGGAAGGGGTGCAAAGATTGTCTTGCTTTCCCGGGAAGTAAACTCAGGCACCCATATTTTTTTTAAAGAACAAGTCTTAAGAAGAGGTGATGAGAAATCAAAGGCAGAATTTGCTCCCGCAGCCTTACTCATACCTTCTTCTCAGGCAATTGCTGATGAAATAGCGCAAAATCCTCAAGCAATTGGTTATTATGGGATAGGTTATGTAAGCGAGAAACAGAAGGCAGTAGCGGTTGCTCGAGATGATGAAAGTCCATACGTTAAGCCAACTTTAGAGACAGTGATGGATAAAAGTTATGCTATCTGGCGTCCTTTGTTCTTTTATACTGATGGCCAGCCCACCGGATTAATCAAAGAATTTATTGATTTTGTTTTAAGTGATGACGGTCAGAAGATAGTTAAAGAATTAGATTTTGTCCCCCTAAGAATCATAGAATGAATCTTAAAAAAATTAGAGAATTCATTATTGAAAGGTTGATATTCTTAGGTGGGATGGCTTCTATTATCTTTGTCATTCTGATCTTTGCCTTTCTCCTAAAAGAAGGACTCCCTTTCTTTAGAATTTATCCTTTAAAGGATTTTTTGGGTGGAAGATTTTGGTACCCCATCTCTGAGCCGGTTCAATTTGGGATTAAACCCCTCATTCTTGGCTCTCTCATTGTGACTGGAGGTGCAATATTGATAGTTGTGCCTCTGGGTTTGGCTACAGCCATCTTCATTGCTGAGATCGCCCGAGGTAAAACTAAAGAGATTTTAAAATGTAGCATAGAATTCTTAGAAACCACCCCCAGTGTTGTCATTGGCTTTATTGGCCTGGTGGTTTTAGCTCCATTTATTCGTAAAGTATTTTCTCTTCCTACTGGTCTAACTGCTCTTTGTGGGTCAATTATGCTGGCAATTATGTCTACCCCTACAGTAGTCAGCATTATGGAAGATGCGATAACCGCTGTTCCCAAAGTATATAAAGAAGCAGCGTTGGCGATAGGAGCAACTCACTGGCAGACAATCTGGCGGGTTATTTTACCAGCTGCTTCTTCAGGAATTATGGCGGCGGTGATGTTGGGGATAGGTCGTTGTATCGGTGAGACGATGGTTGTTCTAATGGTGACAGGAAATGCGGCGGTTATTCCCAAAACTCTATTACAACCGGTGCGTACCCTTACCGCTACTATTGCTTCAGAGATGGGTGAAGTAGTTCAAGGAAGCGAGCATTACTTTGCCTTATTTGCCTTAGGAATTATTCTCTTTTCTCTTTCCTTTATTGTCAATCTCATTGCGGATTTTTTTATTCATAAAGGAGTAAAGTGAATCCCAAGAGAAGACAAAAGATAGTATTTAGTCTACTCTTTATCTCCTCTCTTTTAGTAATTACACCCATCTTTCTCATCTTCTTTTTCATCTTTAAAGAGGGAATAAAGGTTATCTCTTGGGAATTTCTCACTACTTCGCCTGCGAGGATGGGAGGAGGTGGTGTATTTCCAGCCATTGTAGGCACATTGTATCTTACTTTAGGTACAGTCTTAATCTCTGTACCTTTGGGTGTCTTGGCAGGTATATATTTAAGTGAATATGCCAAAGAAAATCTACTTACCCGTTTAGTAAAATTGGCAATTATCAATTTAGCCGGGGTTCCCTCTATTGTTTATGGGCTCTTTGGATTAGGTCTATTTGTGATTTTCTTAAGGTTTGGAGCGAGTCTTCTCTCAGGATGTTTTACTCTCTCCATAATGGTTCTACCCATTGTCATTACCGCCACAAAAGAGGCCTTAAATAATGTGCCCCAGTCATTTCGGGAAGTCAGTCTGAGTTTAGGGGCAACAAAGTGGCAGACGATCCGTTATTGTGTCTTACCCTATGCTTTTGGAGGTATACTTACCGGAGTTATCCTCAGCATTGGAAGAGCATCGGGTGAGACCGCACCCATTCTTTTTACTGCTGCAGCGTTTTATCTTCCCCATCTTCCTCGCTCTATCTTTGACCAAGTAATGGCTTTACCTTATCATCTCTATGTTGTGGCCACACAAGTGCCGGGGGTAGAAAGAAGGGTAAGTTATGGGATATGTTTAGTCTTGGTAGTCTTGGTAATCTTAATTGACTTAATTGCTCTTATTACACGTTATCAGATTCGTAAAAAGAAATTATGGTAGAAGAAATAAAAATTGAGACTGAGAATTTAAATGTCTGGTTTGATAGTATTCATGCCTTAAAATCCTTAAATATTAAAATAAGAAAGAATGAAATTTTAGGAATAATTGGACCAGCAAATAGTGGAAAGACTACTTTTTTAAGGAGTCTTAATCGGCTCAATGAACTCAATCCTAAGTATCATTCCAGCGGGAAAATCTATATTGACAATCAAGATATCTCTAAGTCTGATGTGAATTTATTAAGGAGGAGAATAGGTATGGTCTTTGCCCTACCTATACCTTTACCCATATCTGTATTTGATAATATAAGTTATGGCTTGCGTATGCAGGGAGTAAGAGATAAAAAGATATTGTCTCAAGCGGTAGAAAAAAGCCTAAAAGCAGCCTATCTTTGGGATGAGGTAAAAGATAGACTCAAAGAGAATAGCCTTAAGTTATCCGGAGGTCAACAACAAAGGCTTTGCATTGCCCGGGCTTTAGCCACTGAACCCGAAGTTATCTTATTTGATGAACCCTGCTCAGGATTAGATCCCATATCTACTGCAAAGATAGAAGAGGCAATGTTTAAATTAAAAGAGAATTACACCCTCATCTTGGTAACCAATAATGTTAAGCAAGCCGCCAGAGTAGGAGATAGAACTGCCTTTTTTCTTTCCGGAGAACTTATTGAACTCAATAAGACAGATCAACTCTTTACAATCCCAAAAAACAAAAGAACAGAAGACTACATTATGGGAAAATTTGGATAGTTTTTAAAATGGGAAAAATCATAGCTAAGAATCTGGATTTCTATTATAAAGACTTCCAGGCTTTAAAAAATATAAATCTTGAGATCTCTGAAAAGAAGATTACAGCTATAATCGGACCCTCCGGCTGTGGTAAATCTACGCTTTTAAGATGCTTTAATAGGATGAATGATTTAATTGAAGGGATAAGATTAGAAGGAGAGATTTTAATCGATGGAGTGAATATTTACAGAGATGATTCAGATCTTCTTTTTTTGAGAAAGAAAGTAGGAATGGTCTTTCAGAGACCAAATCCATTTGCTCTATCTATCTATGAGAATATTGCTTTTGGTTTGAAGATTCATAATATGGCAAAGAGAAAAGAAATCCCTAAAATTGTAGAGGATTGTTTAAATTCAGTCCATCTCTTAGATGAGGTAAGAGATAGATTGAATACTTCAGCATTAAAATTATCCTTAGAACAGAAACAGAGATTATGTATTGCGAGGACCTTGGCGGTAAAACCAGAAGTAATCTTAATGGATGAGCCTTGTTCTGCTTTGGATCCTCTGGCTACCTTAAAGATCGAAGAACTTATGCAGGAATTAAGGAAGGATTACACTATTGTCATCGTCACTCACAATATGCAACAGGCCGCCAGAGTTTCAGATGAAACAGGCTTTATGCTATTAGGAGAATTAGTTGAATTTGGAAAGACCCAAGATATCTTCACAAGGCCTGGAGATAAAAGAACTGAAGATTACATTACAGGAAGATTTGGATAGGGGAGGTTAAGATGGAAAGACATTTTGATGAAGAATTAAAGGATTTGAATCTTCTTATCTTGAAGATGGCAAGTGTAGCTGAAGAGGCAATATTTAAATCTGTGGAAGCGTTAAGAAGGCAGGACAAAAAATTAGCTGAGGAAGTTATTGGCTCTGACAAAATTATAGATGATTTAGAGCTTGAGATCGATGAACGTTGTATAGATCTTTTAGCTACAAAACAACCAATGGCAAAGGACTTAAGATTTATTACTACAGGAATAAGAATTACTACGGATTTGGAGAGAATTGCTGATTTAGCCGTTGATATTGCTGAAAGAGCAGAAGAATTGGTAGATCAGCCTTTGGTCAAACCCTTAATTGATATTCCTAAATTGGCGGTCTTAGCTCAAGAGATGGTAAAAGGTGCTTTAGATTCTTTTGTTAAGAGAGATATTGATTTAGCCAGAAATGTGCGTAATCGTGATGATGAAGCAGACCATCTAAGGGACTTAGTCCAAAAAGAGTTGATTGAAATTGTCTCTCAGGATGGCTCAAAAGCTCCGAGGTCTATACCTTTACTTTTAGTAGCCCGACACTTAGAACGTATCTGCGATCATGCTACAAACATTGCTGAAGATGTCGTCTATATGGTTGAAGGAATGGTAATAAAACATCGCCCCTTCTAATTGAAATAAAGATATGATTCCAGGGATTATAAATTTAAATTACAGAGATTATAGATAATCACCGGAATCTTTTTGAAAAATCACTGAAATCTTTTAAAAAAAATCTCTGTAACCAGGTATAATCAAAGAGGTGAGTTATGTTAAAGAAGAAAATAATAAGATACTTGATTCTTTTGGTAATACTGTTTACTTGTCCCAGATCATTATATGCTACTGGTAAATTGATCAGGAAAGAAAAGAGAAAGCAAGAATTAGATAGGCTTCAGGAACGTTTTAAGTGGTGGCCTACTGATGCAAGACCATGTCCTGTAAAAGACCTAGAGCGGGGTGGTTATTGGTGGTGGCCTACAGAGCCGGGACAAATAGAACCTTGGGGTAACCGAGGTTATGTTTATGTCTACAAGATTATCTTTGATTATAGGGAAGAAGAACTCCCACCACCTAAACCACAAGAATTAAGGCCGTCTTTGCTTATAAAGAAGATAATCAAGAATGTAAAAATTTACTTTGATTACGACAAGGATGATTTGCGCAACGATGCTATAAAGATATTGGAGAGTGCGGTAGGTACACTAAAGAGAAATCCTGAGGCAAGTATTCTGATTACTGGAAATTGCGACCGACGTGGCTCAGAAGCATACAACGAAAAATTAGGCAGACGCCGAGCCGAAGCAGTTAAAAAATTTATGTTAGGTAATAGAATTGCGGAGGAGCGGATCAAAATTATTAGCCGGGGAAAGTTAGATGCTGTGGCTCCTATAACTGACCTTGTAGGTATGCAAAAGGATAGGAACGCCCATTTTGTTATTGCTGAAGTAGAAGAGGTTATGCTCCCTTATCCTGGTGAGCCAAGAGTCCCTGAGGCAAAGAAGATCGAAGAAGGAAAGTATGTCGTTGAAGAGGAGAAAAAAATAGAAAGTGAGGTTAGGGTATCTACAAAAGAATACACTATCCAAAAAGGAGACACTCTCTCAAAGATAGCCAAAGAACAACTTGGTGCAGCTCACCGCTGGAAATACCTCTATGAATTAAATAAAGATAGAATCAAAGACCCAAATAAACTCAAATCAGGCCAGAAGATTATTATACCTATAGAATAATGCTAAAAGATTATAGGATTATTTTAATTAGTTTTCACTAAAAAAGTATAAAAACTATGTAATCAAATTATTACTGGGTTTTCCAGTAATGACTAATTAGTATTAGTAAATTTCTTAAGTCCAGCTGTAAGGAAATACTTAAACGAGGGGATACAAAACTTTTTCTTTAAAGAAGTAAAAGAACGTAAATGATGAAGGGGGTTGGAATATGGGAAAAAGAAGAAGAAGGGGGAAATTATCCTGGCGTTCAAAGAAAGCAAATAAAGGAAGAAAGCCCTGTCTAGGAAGAGGATGAGAAAGAAGCCAGAGGTTATTCTATTTCTGTTTATTGCCACGATATCGGGTTGTATTACAGTGCCCCGAACAACTACGCCACCTACACTACCGGGAATATACCACATTGTGGGAAGCAACCAAACATTATATGGAATTGCTAAGGCCTATGGCGTAGATTTATACGAGATCATCCGTATAAACAATATCCGAGATCCATCAAAGATTGGAGTAGGAGAAGAGATCTTTATTCCTGGAGCGAAAGAGCGACTCTATGTAGAGCCGCATAGGATGAAAATCTTAGAACCAGCTGAGAAGATTATTGGTCCAAGATACAGAGGTTCTATCTGGAGATACATTACTTTCCATCACAGTGCTACATCTGAAGGCAATGCTGAGAAGTTTGATAGAAACCACAGAAGAAGAGGAATGGGAGGATTGGCCTATCATTTTGTCATTGGAAATGGAACAGATACTCAAGATGGAGAGATTGAGGTGGGTTGGAGATGGAGAGGACAGAAAAAAGCTATTAGGCCCTACGATATCCAGATATGCCTGGTGGGTAATTTCAACAACCAAGTAATTTCAGAAAGCCAATTTGAATCTTTGGCTAGATTAATAAAGATCCTTTGTCTTCAATATAATATTCCTCTCTCAAATATCCGAAGACACAAAGATATTGGAGGTTGCATCACCGAGTGTCCAGGAAAAAATTTTCCCTACTATAAACTCTTAGCTGAGCTAAAGAGACAAGGCTTAAAATAATAAATGCTACAGAAATGGTTGAAACAGAAATGTAAGATAGGAGTATTTTTTTTGTCTTTATTTTCATCTTTGGTTTTTGCTACTGTGGAATTATCCGATGAGGCTATTCTATCCTATAATGAAGGAAAATTTCAAGAAGCAATTAATTTATATAAAAAGAATTTAGAGTTAGGGTCTGAAGAGATACTTACCTATCTAAATTTAGCTACTATCTATAAAGATTTAACACTCTATGATTCTGCCATAGAACTATTAAAAGGGATAAAGATAAAAGATGAAAAGATAGGTAATCTTTTAGGCAGAATATATTATCTTAATGGTCAACCAGAAGAAGCTATAAGGTATTTAAAAGACCAACTTTATCTTGGATTATGTTATGAAGATTTAGGTAATTTCTCAGAAGCAAAAAAAAATTATCTAAAAGTAACTGAACAAGATGAAAATAATATAATTGCTCTATTTAGATTAGCAAAGATCTATGTAGAAGAAAAAAATTTTGAAGGAGCAGTTGATCTATATGAAAAGATTAAATCTTTAGATCCAAGTATTACAGAGGTAAATAAGATATTGGCAAATTTGTATTTTAAAATGGAAGATTTTTCTAAATCTTACAGAGCATATGCTAAAGCAGTTATTATCAAACCAGAAGATTTAGGATTGAGACAGAGTTTGGATTCAGTAAAGGAAAAATTACCCAAAGAATTTTTTGAAAAAGAGAAAGAGAGAGAAGAGCTGTTAAGAAGAGAGACATCTGTTTTTGTTAGGCCGGTGGGAGTAATTTCGGGTTGCCCAAAAGTGAGGATAGGTATTTCTAAATCTGATTCCTTTGATTTTAAATGTATGGGTAATTTTGAGATTAGGGATAAAAAGAAGAATATTCTCTTTAGAGGAAAGAAGGATTCTATCTATAGGATCATTTTAGACAAACAGAGAAAAAAGATAAGTTTAAGAGATGGGAAGAGAAGACTTCTAAAGGTTTTAGATCCTCCTTTTCTAATCAAGAATATTTTAGGTTCAGCTACTATCTGTGTTTTTGATCTTTCTTTTGGCGAAGGGCAATTCTGGGTGAGGAGAGTAAATAGATGTTTTAGAGGAGATATAGAGGTATCTCTATTTAGAGACAGGCTTTCTCTAATAAATATTCTAAATCTTGAAGAGTATCTGTATGGGGTGTTACCCTCTGAAATTTCTTCTGATTCTCCTTTTGAAGCATTAAGAGCTCAGGCGATTGCTGCCAGGACTACAGCTTTAAAAAAATTGGGAAGACATAGAGAAGAAGGTTTCGATCTCTGTTCAGAAGTTCACTGCCAGGTCTATGAAGGAGCAAGTGTTGAAAAAGAAATCATAAACAAGGCAATAGATGAGACAAGAGGTTTGGTAATTACCTATAAAGATGCTTCCATAGATGCTTTATATTCGGCTAACTGCGGAGGTCATACTCAACCAAATATCTTCAGAGGGAATCTACCCTATTTGGAAGGTACTTTAGATACAGATACAGAAATCAATTTCCCTCTTTCTCCTTTAGATTTAGAGAAATACTTATTGGATTTTCCTGATACATTCTGCAGTTCTAAAAGAGCAGATTTTAGGTGGAAGAGGATCTATGGAAGGGAAGATTTAGAAAAGATTATGAATGTAGGTAGGTTATTTAAGATTATACCTTTAGAAAGATCTGTCTCTGGACATCTAAAGAGGATTGAAGTTGTAGGTGAGGATATAGCAAAGATAATCGAAGGTGAGTTGAATATCAGGAAGACCTTTGGAAATTTGCGCAGTAGCCTATTTAAGATAGAGACAAAATTCAATAAGAATAAGGAGCCAGAGTTTTTTATTCTCTATGGTGGAGGCTTTGGCCATGGAGTAGGGATGTGTCAAAAAGGAGCAATTGGTATGGCAAAAAGAGGTAGAGATTACCTTGAGATCATAACCCATTACTTTCCCCAGGCGAAGATCAAAAAATGGTATTAAATGGTAGGAGATAAAACCTCCTATCATGGAGCTCCTTATCGTCAACCCTCCTATCATTCTCTAAGATATAAGTGAGGTCTTTCTCTATCAGGTAATAGATGGGTGAATTTTAAAGGTTCTTTCGTATTTAAATTGCAAGTTTAGGATTTAAAAGTCCACAATGTTGATGAATTTTTAATCTAAAATAGTTAACATCCTTGTAGCCATATGCCATTCTTTTCAGCCTCTTGATTTTATTGTTAAACCCTTCTGAGATAGCTGAGCTAAGTTTTTTTCTAAACCCAACTTTGACAGATAGCATTTTTT
>DDKR01000111.1 GCA_002340085.1 Candidatus Omnitrophica bacterium UBA2593 | reverse complement strand
GTTAACTCTCGATTCTCATGATCTAAGGCCTCTTTGATTTGGTCTCGATTACCTTCTGCTATAATGTCTTCGCGTATAAAAAGAATACCCTGTACGGCAATGCCGTATATCCTATTGTTTATGGCAGATTCATCTCTAACGATTATTCTGGGCTCAGTAACTATGCCTAATTCTTGCCTTATTGCAAGTACTTTCTTCTCTTCAGTATTATTCAAGTTTCTTGTTTGAAGAACAATATCCCTCGGTTTATTTTGGTTATCTATAAGGAATTCTTTTTCGATAACCCCATCTTTTCTAGAGATTCTTGTAGCATTATGAAGGGTGATTTTTCCATCTGCAGAAAGAGTTGCATGTGTGTATCTCCAACGCCCCATTGTGCCGCCGGTATCTATATCATCCGCATTAAAAATTTCTATCTGCCTAGCTGCATTGTAGTCCGCAGAAAGAAGATATTCTTTTAAGATAGGGCTATTTGTTGCTGGTAATACCATCACTCTATTATTACTATCTCCGAATCCTATACGTTCTATCTCTGAAAGGTTTATGGATATCCCACCTGAGAAGTAACTCCTGATTACTTTACCAAATGGAGTGTATATAGGTTCTTTTAAGTTATATTCACCAGATTTGAAGGACTTCTGGTATTCTTTGAAATAGGTTATCTTTGACCAGGTTTTCTTAGAATAAAGATTTGCGAGATTCCCGGAATTAATGAGAGAAGAATAAGTTGTATTCTTGTTAGCAAATCTCTGTTTAAACCATTGAGCTAAGATTAGAGAGTAATAGATCTGTCTTAAGTGAGCATAGTCTTTGGAGGTATTTACTCTTTTGGTAAGTTCTGGGATGATGAGTCTCTTGAGGAGTTGAGAGGAATATTCATTCAATTCTTTCAGTCTCTCATCTTTGAAGTTATAGACTACTGAATCCTTTAAGTAATCTTCTTCTAACATCACCTTTAAAGTTGCCTTATAGATATAGGCAGAGTCGGAGGTCTCACGGATGATGATTTCATCAGGAACTATCCAAGGTCTGACTAATGTAGGAATAGTAATATTCTGATGACCAAAGAGCTCATTTGCTCTTTGGTAGAGTTTTTTCCAGTATTCTTTTCCTTCAGGGCTCTGGGGTGAAGTAGCTTTAGCAGTATCTTTCTTTAATTTTAGATCTGCCTCAAGCATAGTTCTACCAATATCGGTTTGAGCTAATCTGGAGTCTATGATCTGAGTTTCTTCATCTGGTCTTAGGTTTACCCAGAAGCAATCATTAGGAAGGGCTAAACCTATTAAGAAATAGTCAAATAGAATCTTGGTAGTATCTTGGATTTCTTTTGGGTTTGTACTTTTGAGGTCTCCTTTATCTAAGAAGAGTTTGATTGTGTGGTTATTGAAATCGTAATGGAGATACCTTAAATGTAAGGGTCGGAATATATGAGGAGAGAAGGAGTTACGTAGAGTAGTTAAATGAGCAGAGATGTCAATTTGTTTGATTGCTTGAGCAAACCCTGATTGCTCGATGGAGAACAAAAGGCATAATAAGAGAGCAATACTTTTAAAGAGATTACAAGATCTTATCTTCATCTTTAAGGTAATTATAATTATTCTCTTATTGAAAGTATACCTGATAAAAATGAGAGTTTCAAGGGGTTGAGAGGGGTTTTAAGAAAGCGTTTTCTTAAAAGAAAGCTTTTGGTTCTTTCCTCTATGTTGACTTAGGAGTTCATCCATTATATAATTTCTTTAGTATGAAAGAGAACTTAGAATATCTCTTTGGTCCAAAGTCAGTCGCTGTAATCGGTGTCTCTCGGAGACCTGAGAGTGTGGGCCAATCTGTATTTAGAAATATCATCGAGAATAGATTTAAAGGTAAAGTATTCGGTGTCAATCCCAAAGCAAAGAGAATCTTAGGTAAAGTTTGTTACCCTAATATATTAGATATTCCTGAAGAGATAGACTTAGCAGTAATTGTAGTTAAAGCTGAGATTGTTTCAAAAGTACTTTTGGAATGTGTTCAGAAAAGGGTAAAAGGTGTAATTGTGATCTCAGCTGGTTTCCGAGAGATAGGTGAGAAAGGTTCAGGATTAGAAGAAGAGATAAGGGAGATTGCAGAAAAAAATCAGATCCGGTTAGTTGGACCAAACTGTTTAGGCCTCATAAATACAGATCCAAAGATCTCTTTAAATGCTAGCTTTACAAGGACTCAACCTTTGAAGGGAAATATCTCATTTATTACTCAGAGTGGAGCTGTATGTACAGCGGTCTTAGACTATGCAAAGGCAGAGTCAATCGGATTTTCAAAATTCATCAGCATCGGAAACAAAGCAGATATAGATGAGAATGATCTATTAGATTACTTAAAAGAAGATCCTCAGACAGATGTAATCTTAATGTATTTAGAAGATTTATCCGATGAGAGAGAATTTATAAGGATTGCCAGAGAGATAACTGGAGAGATACCTAAAAGAAAGCCCATAATCGTTGTAAAGTCAGGAAGGACTCTTGCTGGCAAAAAAGCAGCAATTTCACATACCGGTGCTTTGATTGGTTCTGACGAGGTAATAGATGGCATATTTGCTCAATGTGGAGTCCTAAGAGTAGATTCAGTAGCAGAGTTATTTGAATCAGCAATTACCTTTGCAAATCAACCTTTATTAAAAGGAAATAGAGTAGCTATTATTACCAATGCCGGAGGCCCGGGGGTTATGGCTACAGATGCTTGTATCCGAAAGGGTTTGAAGATGGCAAAATTTTCTCAAAGTACTCTCCTAAAGCTTAAAGAGAACCTACCCAAACAAGCAAGTGTTAATAACCCTGTAGACCTAATCGGTGATGCTCAAGAGGATCGCTACGAGATTTCTTTGGATTTAGTTTTGAAGGATAAAAATGTAGATGGAGTAATCTGCATTCTAACTCCTCAAGTAATGACCGATATTGAAGAGATTGCCAGGACGATCTGTAGGGTTTCCTCAAAGTATGAGAAGCCAATTCTTGGTTGTTTTATGGGAATTGCCGATGTATCCGGAGGTGAGAAGATCTTAAGGGAAGGGAAGGTTCCCCATTATAGGTTTCCTGAAGCAGCAGCCCAGGCTTTAGCAAATATGAGTTATTATCTCAAATGGGTGAGGCGTCCAAGAACAGAGGTAAAGTTATTTAAAGTAGAAAAAACGAGAGCAGAAGAGCTCATCAATAGAGCAAGAGAAAGAAAGAGGAGATTTTTAAATGAATTCGAAGCAACCCAAGTTTTGGCTTCTTATGGTTTTCCGGTTCTTAAATGTAGACTTGTAAGAGATATAGAAGAATTAGGAGAGGTATCCGGAGAGATCGGATTTCCTGTAGCAATTAAGATTTCTTCTCCAGATATAATTCATAAAGTAGATGTAGGAGGTGTAAGGTTAAATATTGAGGATGAATTCCAGTTAAAGTCTGCTTTCTCTGAGATGGTAGAAAAGATAAAGAGATTTAAGCCTAAGGCAAGGATTGAAGGCGTCTTAATCCAAGAGATGGCAGGAAAGGGGAAAGAGGTGATTTTAGGTTTGGAGAGGGATCCTCACTTTGGGCCAGTCCTTATGTTTGGTTTGGGAGGTATATATGTAGAAGCTTTTAAAGATGTTACTTTCCGGTTAGTTCCTATCCGTGCTTTGAGTGCAAAGAGGATGATTGAGTCTACAAAGACTTATTCTATATTGAAGGGAATAAGAGGAGAACCACCTTCAGATATTGAGGCAATCCAGGAGTGTTTAGAGAGATTATCTCAACTCTCTATGGAACTACAAGATATTCAAGAGATAGATATAAATCCTTTGGTCGTCTATGAAGAGAAAAAGGGGTGCAAAGTCGTTCATAGTAGAATAGTAATCTCAATAGATGGATAGAGCAAAGAGATACTCTTTTTCAAAATACATAATCTTTTTTGTAGGTTTAGGGGTCTCTCTGTTATTTTTATCTGTTGTTTATTTGACAGGGGTATCTAGTTTATTGAAAGAGTTCTCTTTTTTTCTTTCAAGAAATAGATTTGGATATATTGCTGTATATACCTTATTTTTAGGTCTGATCTATTATATACTGTCCTTTGCTATCCATTTTTATGGTTCATATATCTTAGAACATAAATTTTTATTATCTACTCAAAGTTTTAAGAGTTGGCTAAAAGATGAGATAAAGGAAGTTATTCTGAGTCTTATGATAGCTTTGGTCTTAATTGAAGCTTTTTATTTTCTTATCGATAGATTCAGAGATCTTTGGCCGGTCTTAATGACACTTTTTTGGGTCATATTCAGTATGATTCTGACGATGATTTTTCCTACAGTGATTCTACCTTTATTCTTTAAATATAAAGAACTCCAAGACTCGGATTTAAGGAAGAGAATCTTCTCTTTGGTGAAGAGATTAGAGATTGAGATATTAGATGTATTTGAGATAAACTTAAGCAAAAAGAGTCTAAAGGCGAATGCTGCCTTGGTTGGCTTGGGAAAGACCAAGAGAGCTTTGATCTCTGATACCTTGAAGGATAGATACTCACTCCAAGAGATTGAAGTAATCTTAGCCCATGAATTCAGCCATTTTAAGTTGAATCATATTTTAAAGCACATAGTGATGAATACAATCTTTGTTCTTCTTTCATTTTATTTAATATTCTATCTATTTAAATTTTTAAGAATTTCCATAGAGGACATAGCTAATTTTCCAATAGTGGCAATCTTTTTTATATTAATTGGGATAATCTTTCGGCCTCTACAGAATTTTATCTCTCGTAGATTTGAGACAAATGCTGATCTCTTATCTTTGAGAGTAACGAGGGATACAGATTCCTTTATTTCAGTGATGGAGAGATTAGCTAGTCAGAATTTATGTTTAAGGAATCCTAATGTCTTCATAAAGTTATTTTTTTTCGATCACCCTCCGATTGATGAGAGAATTAAGATGGCAATTGATTTTAAAGATTAAGAGAGATTTCTAAAAGATTTGCTTTGTTAGGATTACAAGGATCCTTAATGAGAGTAGATGCAAAAGATATTTTTTGTCTTTATTATTTTTATCCTTATCTCTAATTTTTGTTATAGTCAGATGGAACAATTAGAGGAGACTTTAAAGAAACATGTAGAGGTCTTAGCAGGAGAGATTGGGGAGAGAAGCTTTATTCAGTATGAGAACTTAGAGAAGGCAAAAGATTACATAATAAGAGTCTTTGAAGAATACCGGTATCAGCCAGAAGAACAGATCTATTTCTTTCAAGGAAAATCTTTTAAAAACATAATTGCTACAAAGAGAGGAAAATCTAAAAAAGCCATCATCATAGGTGCACATTATGACTCTGTGATTGGCTCACCCGGTGCAGATGATAATGCTTCGGGTGTCTCAGGATTACTAGAGTTGGCTAATCTTTTAAAGGAGGAAGAACTTTCCAAAACCATAAAATTTATTGCCTTTACGAATGAAGAACCACCTTTTTTCTTAACCCCTGATATGGGTAGTCAAGTCTATGTGAGAGAGGCAAAAAGAAAAAGAGAAGATATTGAGGCAATGTTGTGTTTGGAGTCACTCGGTTATTACTCTGATAAGAAAGGCTCACAGAGTTATCCTTTTGGTTTAAGTTTATTCTATCCAGATAGAGGAGATTTTATTGGTATTGTAGGAGACTTAAAGTCAAAAAAATTAGTAAGAGATACCAAAGAGATCTTAAAGAAAAAAAATGTAAAGACGCAAAGTTTGGTGGCTTTGGGTTTTTTAGTACCAGCAATTGAATTTTCTGATCACAGTTCATTCTGGCGTGCAGGATATAAAGCGATAATGATTACAGATACAGCTTTTTATAGAAATCCATATTATCATACACACCAAGATACTCCAGATAAACTCAATTACAAAAAATTAAAAGAGTTGATAATTGGCTTGAAGGATGTAATAATAGAATTAGCAAAATAATGGATACCTCATTCTATTTAAGAGTTGAGAAGATCATAGGAGAAGATTCAAGGTATAAAGCTGATGCCTATGAGTTTGTAATGAAAGGACTTTTCTATACTCAAAAAAAATTGAAGAGGAAAGGCCATATAACTGGAAAGGAATTAGCAGAAGGCCTAAGAGATCTTGCCTTAGAAGAATTTGGCGGAATGGCAAGAACTGTTCTTTCTCATTGGGGGATAAATGAGACCAAAGATTTTGGAGAGATTGTCTATAATATGATCTCAGAAAACCTCTTAAACAAGACAGAATCTGATTCTAAAGAAGACTTTAAAGATATCTATAATTTCAAAGAGGTATTTGAAGCTGATTACAAAATAAATCTTGAAAAATGAGAATTTTTGTGGTATACTTTAAATTGGCCGATAAAGGTAAACCTGATCGAAAGACAGGGGCACAAAGTCACAGGCCTAAGCTCTGACTAAAAGTCTAGAGTATGGTGGCTGGATTGCCGAAGCGAAGTAGAGGTGATGCAAAAAAAGGCCTTTATCGGCCTTTTTTATTTTTGTAGGGAGGAGGTGAAAAAGTGAAAACGAGGTATCTATTTTTATTCCTCATTTTAATGATTCTGGTAAATTTTTTAGGAAATAATTTCGCCAAATCAGAACAATCAAAATTTGATTCAGTCCTTGTAGCATTCAGTCCTGTAGGATTTTTGTGTCTACTCGATAAAAAGGATGGGAAAATTTATGTCTATGATACCAGTTCTTTAAAATGTAAATTTATTTTGCAATTGACTGAGCTCGGTGACCCGATAGAGAAGATCAAGTGATGGTTGATTTTAAGTTGGTAAGTAATTTTAGGCCTTGCGGAGACCAACCCCAGGCAATAGAAGAGTTAACTGAAGGAATACTGTCAGGGAAAAGATTTCAGACTCTCTTAGGAGTTACCGGATCAGGAAAGACCTATACCTTAGCAAATGTGATTTCAAATATCAACAAGCCTGCCCTGGTTATTTCTCACAATAAAACTTTGGCTGCCCAATTATATTCAGAGTTTAAAGAATTTTTTCCAGAAAATTCAGTTGAGTATTTTGTCAGTTACTATGACTATTATCAGCCCGAAGCTTACATTCCCCAGACTGATACCTATATTGAAAAAGATGCTTCTATAAATGAGAGATTAGATATGTTAAGGCTATCAGCAACATCGGCTTTGATGTCGAGAAAAGATGTTATAATCGTCGCCTCTGTCTCTTGCATCTATAATTTAGGTTCACCCTCTGATTATACTCAACTCATCGTATCTTTGGAGACCAATCAGACTGTAGGAAGAAATGAGGTCTTGGAGAGATTAATTGAGATCCAATATGAAAGATCAGATTATGAATTCTTTAGGGGAAAGATTAGAGTAAGAGGTGATACATTAGAGGTGTTTCCTTCATATCAAGAAAAGGCAATAAGGATAGAGTTCTTTGGAGAGAATATAAGAAAGATCTCCGAAATCAATCCTATATCTGGAGAGACTTTAAGTTCTTTAGAGAGAACTGCTATCTATCCTGCAAAGCATTTCTTAGTCTCACATGATCGGCTCCAAACTGCATTAAAGACGATTGAATGGGAATTAGAAGACAGATTGAGGTTTTTGAAAGCCAAAGGAAAATTGTTAGAAGCAAAGAGATTGGAGATGCGTACAAAGTATGATATGGAGATGTTAAGAGAGATAGGGTGGTGTCATGGTATTGAGAACTATTCAAGGCATCTTTCGGCAAGGGAGTCTGGTTCAAGGCCTTATTGCTTACTCGACTATTTTCCTAAGGATTTCTTAATCATCATCGATGAAAGTCATGTAAGCATTCCTCAATTGAGAGGTATGTATGAGCAGGACAGATCCCGCAAAGAGACTTTGGTTGAGTATGGCTTTAGACTTCCTTCCTGTTTAGATAACCGACCTCTAAAATTTGAAGAATTCTTAA
>DDKR01000148.1 GCA_002340085.1 Candidatus Omnitrophica bacterium UBA2593 | reverse complement strand
GGCTAACCTCACCTTCAAAAGGGATTCCTAAATTCTCTATCTTTAAGTTCAATTCTTTCACTATTAAGTTTATCCCTTTGGGTCTTATAACTGTGTCGGAAAAATTTACATACCCTTTTTCTATAATTACTTTCTGTAAAAGGATCTTTCTCATAGGAAGAGTTAAGGATATCTTTTCTGCTTCTTTTTTATCCAGAAAAAGTGTCTCTTCTTCTCCCTCTTTTTCTCTTCTAAAATCAAATTTAGGCTGGAAAATTTTTAATTTACTTAGGATAAATTTACCAGAGAGGATTCCAAATATATTTGGTGAAACAAAGACTGATTCAGTTTCCAGAATCCTTTCGATACTTAAATTTTTGATCTCTAAATTCAAAAAAGGGGTCAAAATTACTCTATCTATATCGACTTTTCTATTTAAAGATTTTTCTAGTTGACTAATGAGGAACGGTTTTACCTTTATGTTTAAAAAAACATAGATAGAGACAAAAAGAATTACTAATAAGAGCATTAAAATTAAAAAGATTTTTAACCTTTTTTTTGTCATTATTTCCTATCTACTAATACTTTTATTTGGCGCGCCTGGTCCGACTCGAACGGACAACCCTCTGCTTAGCATACCACACCGGCTAAATGATCTGTGGTTTGGACTATGTCTTCACCATCTCAGGTGTGTAGCGTATAGTCTCTGAGGACTCTCCTCGACCATATATACTATGGTAAGGGTTGCCTGCAAGTAATCTGCTCAAAGACTTCCTTGCATACAGCTACATCCACTCTATGCATTCATTTCTGCATAGAGGCTCCCTCTTGAAGGCAGATGCTCTATCCTGTTGAGCTACAGGCGCAATCGCACTTATTAAACGCTGTGCGAACCTTTTTTGAGAATTTAATCAATGAAACTTAATCTATATGCACTGCCCTTGACATTTTACATCACTCATAAAGCTTAAGGAGTTTGATAGAAAAATCTTTTTTAGGCTTTCTATGGTTGTCTTTCTTGTCTTTCCACTTTTAAATTGTCTTTCGCGTTGCATAACCTCTACTTTTGAATCGCATACCTCATAATATCTAGCTTAACTGGTCTTCTATGTTTAGTGGATATGCTTATGTCTGATTTATGTTCTGATAATCTACGTTTTAAGTCGCTGATGTATCCATCTTTTACCATCTTTACATTCCAATATATAAAAATAATACATAACTATACATTATCTTAAGAGAAGAAAATGCCAAGGGCTCTCACGCGTAGTGCTCAAGACGCCGATGAGCAAAATTTTGTGCGGGCAAAATTTTGTCCAAAACAAAGAACAAAAAATCAAAAATGTCACGGAGCGGAAAAACCGAATATCTCTTACTTTTTCAAATAGCTCTGGATTATCAAAATCAACAGGAAGAACGTTTTCTTGTGGTTTATTAAAAAGATAATCGCCTTCCTTGTAAAATCCTGCTACTATTAGTTCAGAGCAAGGAAAACGTTTATGACTACTAAATAAATTATGTAACATAATCCCAATTGTAGCATAGATTAGAGACAATGGAAACCAGAAAAATTGTAAGATGTCGTAAGGTAAGTTATTCATCGTCGCCCACCAAATCGCCACCTTATATCTCTTTCTGCAGGTTTGCTACACACAAACAGCGTAACCTATCTTTATCTTATCAGGGTTTAACTTTTTCGTATAGACAAATGATTAGAAGGAACCCACAAGCTGATTTGTCTCTATTTTATACTTAGAATTTCTTTCCTCGGATAGTCTAAGTTTATCATTTTTATAAAGTGCTTCCCAAAAGGGTAAGGTTTTACCTTCATTTGTTACATGGTCAATACAAAAGAGCCTACATTCAGATAAATCTATATTTGAGGCTGTCGGCCAGGAAAAAATTTCAATTCGCAACATCAGCCGCGTTTCTTTGGGCTGAGATGGCTCAAAGAACATTCGAAATGTATTAAAAATACCCACTATCTTAACACAATTTAGCCAGAATTTTAAGCTCCCCCACCAACTACGAACATATCTCTTTTTTAAAGCTTTAAAAATATCCAAAACAAAGTAATTGCCTGTATTAAAAAGACCGTTAGCCACCAAATTATTATGGCACATCTCATCAATAGAAAAACCTGTAGCTTTTGAAACAAGCTTTAACATATCAGATAAATAAATGTGGTCATCTTTTTTATATAATCCAATCTCTGAGGTATTTCTTAACCTAATCTGTCTTATAAATTTTATATTTTTTAAACCATATTGGTATATCTTTACAAACTCTTCTTCGTTTAGACCTTTAACTAAGGTCATTGAGAGAATGGTCCAGATTTTAAATTTCTTAAGATTTTTTAGGGCTTTTTTCTTAAGCTCAATTAAATCTTGGTTACTAATATGCTGATGTGTTTCTTGACGAAAGCCATTCAGAGATAAAATAACGTATTGAAGCCCTGCGTCTTTTAATTCTTTCACATAGCTTTTTTCCGCAAGTTTTAACCCATTGGTTAGAAGAACTGTAAATTTATGCGGATAATGTTCTCTAGAGTAACTTATTAATTCAGGCAATTCCTTCCTCAGAGTAGGCTCTCCTCCGGAAAATACAATAAAGCGATGATAACAATTATCAATAATGCTCTTAATCTGTTCTATATCAAACTCAATATTTTTATCAGGAAGGTAACACCAATTGCATTTCAAATTACACCTTGAAGTAATCGGCAGAACCAAACCATAAGGATTATGTCTTTTGTGTCTTTTTGAAATTGTTCGCAAGTATAGATTAGCATCTGGATCTACAACATCAGAAAACCAACCATGCTCCAAACACCGTTTACTGATGGTTATTTGGCCATCTTCTAAGAATAATTGCGCCTTTACTTCTTCTAAGCAAAGAGGGCAAAGACTCTCTATATTTTTTAAGAATGTTCTATTCACTTTTTCTCTCTCGGTATAAAAGCTAAAATACACGCGCAAATAAATCCAAAGATTGTTCCTATAATAACGCCGAATATTGCACCTGTTGATATTGCGCTGGCAGCGCCCACAAATAATCCATATCTTTGTTGAATGAAAATGCTAGGGATATGTACTGAGACACCGGATATTAAACCAGCTAAAGTTCCATTAAGGGTTCCCAAAAAGATTCTTAACAAAATATATCTGCTCCTAATCTTCAAAGTAAAATGGACATAGTAATAACCAACCAAAAAACCACTAATAACGCCTACAATGGCTCCTGTTGACCCCCGGCCAAGTAGTCCAAAGAGACCTCCAATAGCTGCTGAGACAATAGCAATAACCCATTTTAAAACAATATGTCCTGTTTGCATTTCAGACCTCCTTGAATCCGAGCGCCGAAAACAACTTCGGCACTGCTCTTTTTTCAATATCACCTAAAAGGCGTTCTATCTTGTCTTCATCGCGAATAGGCAATGAGTCAATGTCAATGCCATCGGCTATTATATTCTTATAAATTGATGAAATAATGCAGCCATCTGATGGCTTAGGAAAATACCCATTCATCTTTTTATAAATTTGCTCAAAAGACTCATTGAGGATATTCCCAAATGATATTGGTGAAAAATCACAAGGACAAACCTCGCCATTAGCGTTAATATAGAGATGGGTTCTGCCGGCGTTACATCCATAATTATTTACTGAATTGATATGTGCTAATGCCATAATTTTCGGTAAGTCCTTCTTCTTATTAATCTCATACTGTAATTCTCTGATCTTGGTTTTATCCTGCTCAGTGAAATCTTCAAATGCGCTACTCAGTAACTTGCCACATGGCTTGGGTTCTAATATCCTTATCTCTTGCGCACCAAGTTTAGCGACATAGTTAATAAATTCGTATATCTTTCCTGAGTTAAGCATCTCTTTGTTTATTACACAAGATATGGCAGTATAAATTCCTGCTTTAAGTGAATTCTCAATTGCTGAAATAGCATCATCAAATGCGTTTTCTGATTGTCTTTTCTTATTGTGCTCTTCTTTTATATGGCTATCAAGACTTACAACAATCGCTGTAAGGCCAGCTTCTTTTAAGGTTTCTGCTCGATGTGTGTCTATAAGATATCCTGATGTGAATAGAATAGAGAAAGAACGCTTATCCACCCTATTAACTAATTTTTCCAAATCATCTCTTAAGGCCGGCTCACCACCAGTGAAACCAATGCAGGAAATACCAAAATCTTGCAGTTCACCGATTACTTTTGTTAAGTCTGGGAGGGTTAAATCTTTAGGCTTCTGGACACTGGCATTACTACAATGCCAACAGTTTAGATGACATCTATCAGTTACAGATATATATGCTGAGAATGGGCTCATTCTGCCTTTGGATAGTCTATTAAAGCATTTCAACGCAGTTACATAACTTTGAGATGGAAATGGAGTATAAATTGTATTAATAAATATCCTATTCGAATGCACTGTAAATTTCTCATACTTCATTTGTTTGACCATAAAAGATAGAAAACCCAAAGGAAGATTCAAAATTTCTTTATTTAACCCTTTCAGTAAAAATAGATATTTCTTAAGCCCGGTTACGTATTGCATAGTTACTTCACTTTACTAAGATTATATCAACCAGCGAAAAAAACGCTATTGCTCTAACATAAAACAATAATCCTGCTGAAAGCACCTTTTCTTTAAAAAACATACTACCAATAAAAATGGGCAAGGTTAATAAAGCACCTATAAGATAAACTACACCACACATTCCTTTAAAATATGGAAAAAATGCTATAGGCGTAGATATTAAAGCGATAAATATCGCAAGATTTCTTGCTTTTTTTGCCCCAATCACAATTGGCAACGTATTTCCGCCTCCTTCCTTATCGCCTTGCATACCTACAATATCTTCAACAATCTCATAAGCCAGAATTATAAGAAATAACCACACCGGGAAGATAAATAATGAATCTCTGCGTAATGACGCATATCCACCGGATACCAAAGCTAATGATAAAGGATAGATTGAAACAACAAGTAATGAGACAACCACAGCCTTCAAAAGGTAAAGTCTTTTAGAATACAGGTTATAGAATACTAAAATGGCTAGGTCTAAGATTATTATGCTGAAGAACTTTGAGTTTACAAATAGAGCAGATATTAAGCCGGCAAGAAAAAAACCTATAAAGAGCATTTTGAGATTATTCTCAGATAATAGCTTTCTAAGTGGTATTCTCTTGGGTCTGTTTATTGCATCACTTTTGATATCGTAATAGTCATTCATCAGATAACCAGCAGAGGTTAAAAGGAAAACAGAAATCAAACCCAGGCCCATTCTTAGCTGGATAGCCCTATCCTGTAAATAACTAACAGTGCCAAAAGCGTATATGGAGATAGTTAACACACCTAAGAGAATAGACAGCACCTTGCCTAATCTGAATGCCTTTATTATTGCCAACATACCAAATTTTGTAGTAACTAAATTACTTTACTAAACAACGTTTTCTGATTTTCCCAAATTCAGACATTATATGCACCTTTTCTCTTATTGATTTCGCATGTTTTAAATCTCGCATTATAAGTCTATACATTGCAATTGAATCTTTCGCTGTTAATTCCATGCGCGAATCAGCTATTCCCTCCAAGCCATTAAAAACCAACCATTGGTTACTTACGCGCACAACGGAAAGTTCATTTTTGACCACTTTACCTTGATATTTATAATTATCCTTATTGAGAAGTATAACGTGCATTAGTCCATCTAATTTCATAAACTTTCTGATCCACCGACTCTGCATCTCAGGTATGCGATAAGAGGCTTCCCATGCTGGTTTGAACACTCCATTTACTATCAGGAACTCCTCTCTATTATCAACTACGCCGTCTTCAAAAAATCGCTTAATATTCATAATCGCCTCATCATGCAATGGTATTACTAAGGTCGGTTCTTTAGAAGTATCGAGTCCTCTTTCAACGACAACCTCATTTCCTTTAAAGTAAACTGTAAAGCCTAAATCAGGATGTTCTACAGCAATAATGTAAGCAACATCAAACATCCCTTGTGCATACTTCTTGGCAGCATCAAGTTTGGCAGCCTCATTTAAGGTTTGTTCCAAGATTAGTTCTTTAGGCGTAAGATTATCTACCCTTCCTCGACTGTAAAGATGCCTGACTTCAACTGGCTTGATTCTTTCAGCACAGCCTGCTACCATCAGAAGAATGCAAACACTAAATAAAAGCCACACCTGTTTCTTTTGCATCCCGCACCTCCTTTTTTGATATCAATTATACCCCAAATAGTTAGAAAAAACTCGGAATTTTATTAGGTAACTCTTTTAGGGAGATCGCTTCTCGCCAAGGACCTAAACAACGGCAATCTTTTTTTCTATAACTTCCAAAGAGAATTTTATTACCTGCTTTACATCCGCCTCCACAAAAATCCTTATAAGAACAATTGCTACATTCTTCTGGAACTTGCATAAATTCACAAAATTCTTGAGAATCAAACCGATTTGCAAAAATATCCCAGATATTCTGCATTAGGGCATTGCCAAGAGGAATATCCCACATAAATGGACAAGGAGTAACCGTACCATCGGCCTTTATAGAAAGCGAGTAATAACCACCCAAACATAACCGGCCACAAAACGTCAATATTTCTTTAATATAATCAAGATGGTATGGCCTGTAATCGCAAAGAATTTTATGCTTAGATTCATTCCATAAATCCAATGGTGCTAATAATGGGTCGTTTGATTTTTGCGGTATATATTGATAGAAGAGTGGTGTTATCTTTAATTGATTCGACACAAATGCGTAAATATTATTAAAATCTTGTATATTTTCTGCATGGAGAGCTGTAAAAGTATAAGTCTTTACTCCAGCCTTTACAAAATTGCCGATTCCGGAAACTGTCTTATTCCAGGAATCAGGAACTTTGGTAAAATCATCGTGTTTGTGTGAGATATGAGAAATCAACGTAACAATCGCCTTATCAAGGCCGGCATCGTAAAGATTTTTTGCAAGGTCTTCAGTCGCTAATGTCCCATTTGTATATAATACCATTTCCTGAATAGCTGTATTTGATTTCGCATATCGCACAATCTCGCAAATGTCTTCTCTTAAAAGAGGCTCTCCGCCTAATAGGTCCAAACGTATAGGGACTTTATCAAATTGCCTAAGGATATGCAGGATGTTCTTTGATGTCACCTCACATCCAGCATTCTTTGCATAACACATCTTACAATTAAGATTACATTTATCTATAACGTCTAATTTAATAACATAAGGATAACCTCCAACAAAACGCTTTGAAAACTTCTGAATAACAGACTGTAAACGCGAACCAGGCTTAGCCTTCCCGAATGTTTCTAACAAAACATCTTGGCAGCGAATCATTGCCTTTGTCTTTAATTGAATCCGATTCCTTATATTATTATTTCTCTTGCTCATCATTTTTCCCCTACAAAATATAAAAAGCGAAAAGTTAATTTAATCCCACCATTACGGTCAACCATTTCTTTAATTTTGTCAAAAACAAAATTACGGCGATTTTCTTTTAAGGCACTTCTAAATCCTGCACAGGGACCCGAGGTCTTCATCCAGGAAACAAGCAACTCACCTGAATCAAAGAACTGTTCGCATGACTCCTCGCAAATAGACTTAATTCTTAACCCCGCTTTATCTACCATCGAACGAAAACTTCTGATATTTGAAGGAAAATTAACAGGAGGAATATATTTTAGAACAAAAGGATGTCTGATGATTACTTTAGAAACAAGTCTTTGTAATTCGGCAAGGGATTCTTGAGTATTGACAAGTATAGCAATCTCACCAGTCGGGACAAGAACCCGTGCAATTTCTCTTAATACTTTATGAGGTTGGCTATATCCGAGTGCCCAAAAAGCGGTTATCAGATCAACAGAGTTAGCCTCTTGCTCACGCAAAGCAACAAGCATATCTTTATTAAAAAACTCTGCGTTCGGTGAATCTTTAAGTTTGTCTCTGGCAATTTCAAGCATAGATTCAGAAACATCATATCCAACAACCAAACCATCAGAACCAATCTGTCTGCTAATTATCTGTGTGGCATGGCCAGTGCCACAGCCTAAATCAATGCAATACATTCGTCGTCCAAACTCCAATTCTTTAAGGATACTTTCAGTAAATTTACCAAGCAATTTTCTAGTAACGACAATATCATATGTTGATGCACAACTATCAAAATCACTTCTGTAGATATCCACCTCAGATCTTCGGTTCAAAATTTTATTAACTGCTATAAGAGCTTTTTGAATTAATGCCATTTATAAATTATTACTTTGCCAGTTAATTCATTTATCATTTTTAGTCTCACTATGGACTCTATTTAATATAAAACGTGCTATATCCCTAAGTGACTCCGACCTCTTACCTAAGAAATCAATATTTGAAATAGCTTGTTCTATCTTTTGTTTTAACAAGTGCAAAGATTGATCAAAACCATAGACTTTAGGAAATGTTAGTGGATTAGTATCTTCTGTATCAAATAAATCATCAGAAACTTGAAATGCGTAACCAAAATTTCTAGCATACTCAATTAAAGCGTGTATCTGGCGTCCTTTTGCATTTGCCAGATAAGTACCAACGGTTGCAGACAATATAAAAAGCGAAGCCGTCTTATGTAAAGCAATATAATCAAGCTTATCTCTATCGTTTTTTAAATCAATGAGGTTTTGACCCGCATTAAGATCGGAAAATTGCCCACTAATTACTCCGAATACGCCTATTTGTTTGGCTGTTTCTTGAATTATAGTTAATATCACCGAAGAAGGTATATTATTAGCCTTAAATTCATTTGATAATACTTCAAAGGCTCTACAAATAAGCCCAATACTTGCTAATATAGCGGTTGACTCTCCAAACTCCTTATGACAAGAAGGCTTTCCTCTCCTGGAATCACTATTATCCATACAGGGCAAATCATCTAAAATTAAAAGGGCGCTATGAATGAACTCAACAGCACATGCAGAATTCATAACTTTATCAATTTTTCCACCCAAAACTTCATTTATCACCATAGCTAAAATGGGTCTCAATCTTTTACCGCCAGGAAATAGGCTGTAATGAATAGCCGTATATAACTTTGATTCATTCTTGCCAAAATAAATTGATAAATTCTCTTCTAAAGCCTTATCTACAATTTTCTTTTTTTCTTCTAATAATTGTTCTATATGCATGTTCCTAATTGGTCTTTATATATTTCTTTTAACACAATATATACAGACCTATAAATATTTTTGTTTTGGACAAAATTTTGCCCGCACCAAAATTTTGCTCATCGGCGTCTTGAGCACTACGCGTGAGAGGCTTGGTATGCCGCATCGTGTAAGTTTTTTACTTGTTGACTGCGGCATAAGGGATAAGCCCTTTGTTAAAAACTCTTTGTTTTTATTTTTAAATGCTTCTTGAGGTGAGCACACTTGCGTCTTGTGTCGTGAGTTTTTTAATTTCTCTTAAGCAAGATACAAAACCAAACCGAACCCGTAATAAAATTGGTACGAAGTGAACGGTCAGGTGAACGCCAGAGGAGTTCTGACCCAAGTTGGGACGGCTGGGCCGCAGGAGACATGGGATTCGCCCTCAGCGACGGTGTATATAGATTAAGTTTCATTGATTAAATTCTCAAAATAGATTCGCACAGCGTTTAATAAGTACGACCAAGTTCAAGGTTAAATTTGGTCGGGGCGGACAGACTTGAACTGTCGACCTCTTGGTCCCAAACCAAGCGCTCTAAACCAAACTGAGCCACGCCCCGTCTCTATTTCAATTATATCAATGCCTTTATTTTCCCTCAATGTATTTCTTAAGGATGATCTTTAGCTTCTTCAATGCTCGACTTCGATGGCTCATCTTATTTTTGACCTCTGGGCCTAATTGGGCAAATGTTTTATTGTATCTAGAAATGATAAACAGAGGGTCATAACCAAAGCCAAAATTTCCCTTTAATTCAAAACCGATTAAACCAGAACATCTTCCCCTTTTTACATCTATAAGTCCGTTCTTATCTGCCAAAGCTACACTACAGATATAATGTGCTTTTCTCTTCTCAAGTGGTAGGCCTTTTAAAAGTTTTAGTAGTTTCAAATTATTCTTAAGATCATCTCTTTCTTCCCCTGCAAATCCTGCTGAGTAAATTCCAGGTCTCCTGTCTAAAGCCTCAACTTCTAATCCTGAATCTTCACCTAAGGTAAGTTTCTTTGTAAGTTTCGCGATTTCGGCTGCTTTCTTTATGGCATTCTCTCTAAATGTCTTACCATCCTCAATAACAGAAGGTATATTCGGATAGTCAATTAAAGAAGTAATCTCTAAACCTGAGTCCTTTAAGATCTCTTTTATCTCTTCTAACTTCTTTTTATTTCTTGTAGCTACCAATAATTCCATAATTTTCTTAACTTCCTAAGAATTAAAGAGAAATTTCTCATATAGATACTATAATGTCTTTAAAGAGCTTCCTCTGTATATCGATCAATTCAAAAATCCCCTTCTTTGCTAAACTTATGAGGGAATCCATCTCTTCTTTTTTGAAGGTCTTTCCTTCAGCTGTCCCTTGGATCTCCACAAATTCTTCCCTACCAGTCATGACTATATTCATATCCACATCTGCTTTGGAATCTTCTTCAAAGGTTAAATCTAGAAGAGTATTTCTTTTTACTACCCCTACAGATATTGCAGCAACAAAATCTTTGATGGGAATCTTTGCAATTAAGTTAGCTTCTCTTAATTTATCTAAGGCGCTGACTAAGGCAACAAAACTTCCAGTAATGGATGCTGTCCTTGTGCCACCATCTCCTTGAATAACATCGCAATCAATCCAAATCGTACGCTCGCCCAATTCTTTTAATTCAGTAACTGCGCGTAAAGATCTTCCTATTAACCTCTGTATCTCATAACTACGGCCAGATTCTCTTCCGCGTTGAATTCGCATTTTACATGATCTTGGTAGCATCCCATATTCAGCTGTGACCCAACCTGTACCTGTACCTCTTAAGAATGTAGGTACAGATTCTTCTAATGAAGCTGTACAAACTACTCGGGTATTACCCAACTCTATCAAACAGGAGCCCTCAGCAAATTTCATATAGTCTCTTGTTATTAAAACTCTTCTTATCTCATCTGGTTTTCGTCCATCTGAACGTATCATCTTTAACCTCACTTTCTATCTGTAGATACTCTCTCCTCTGCTATCTATTGCCACAATCAAGGGAAAATCTTTTACTTCTAATTCATAAACAGCTTCTGGTCCTAATTCTCTGAAAGCGGTAATTTTCTTTCTCTTCACATACTTTGATAGCAATGCTCCACATCCAGAATAAGTCAAAAAATATATCCCCTTATATTTCTTTATAGCTTTAATCACTTCCTTTGAACGCATACCCTTACCGATCATTCCCTTTAGTCCTGCTTTCAACAGAATAGGTGTAAGTTCATCCATCCTCTGACTTGTAGTCGGTCCACATGAACCTATAATCTTACCTTTTGGTGTCTGAGTAGGCCCACAGTAATAGATGATTTTGTCTTCCAAATCTATAGGTAATCTTTGTTTATTGGTGATCAATCTAACTAACTTCTTATGCGCCTGATCTCGTGCAGTATAAATAGTGCCACTAATCGAAATCTCATCACCCACTCCAATTCTTCTTATTTTTTCTTCAGTTAAAGGGAGTGAAATTCTCATTTTAAAATTTAAGGTCAGAAATTTAATCTACCTTTCAAATTTAAAGCCGTCTTTTAGGTGTCTCTCAAAATCAAGTATATCAAACATACCTTGCATATCTTGCATTATAATCTCTTCTGATTCTTCTACAGGCACTGCTTGTGCAAGTTCTGGAGGTAAGCTAATCTTCTCCTTAGGATAACTATAGATTTCTTCAATTACTAAGTCTCCTTCTATAGTTTTCATCCAAGATTTTGGATTGAAGATTGAGATCGCCAAATTTAGGTATGAGCCTAATTTTAAGTAATTATCTTTAGAGATAAACTCCTTATAAGTAAAAAACTTAGTATCTGAGCTCATACCTTTATTAGGGATAGAAAATAGACTCCCCTTCAAAATGTCAAATATATCTTCTCTAATATCTAATATGTAACAAGGTTTACCTTCAAAGATATCTTCTGAAATAGTAGTAACAGCAGAAACATCATAGAAATTTTTATTCCAAATAAACAATAATTTCAAAATCTCTCTCATTTCTTCAGGAGAATCAGCCAACATCTGTTTGAAATCTTCTTCATCGACTTCGGCTTGCAGGAACTCTCTCATCTCTTTAATTGAGAAAGGTGATTCTGTCTTTACCCATCTATCTCCAAAACGCGTGTATACCATCTCATCGGTAAAATATGTTTCAAATTCTTTACCTTTCATCTTCTCAGTCAAGGTATCTACTGTCTTTTGTCTTAATTCATCTAATGACTTTTTCATTTGCTGTATCTTCTCAGAAGAGACACCTTTCCGTCTGAACTCAGCCATCTCTCTTTCAATGAGTAGATCATGAAAATCTGTATAGAACTTACCATCTTTTATCTTAGCTGTATGATGCATAATCCCCTCTTCATAATCAATCTCTAATATTTCCTCTGTTTTACTATGAAGGAGCCCTTTTATATTTTCATCTCTTATTCTCTTAATTTGAATCCTCTTTGCATCTTTGCATGTTGCCTTTATCCTTTCTAAGAGATCTTTTTTGTCTATTCTGTCAACTACGGTGATTGGGACGATTTTCTCTCCGTTGATACTGTCGATCTCATCTAAAAAATAGGTCAAAGTTACACCTCTAAAATTAATTTTAATGTATCCAGATGTCTTTTCTAAAATTTCTCCTTCGATCGTTCTTCCTGATTTAAGAACAACTACTTCTGCAAAAGTTAAGCTGACAAAAGATACAAAGACTGTTATCAGTAGTAACTTCTTCATCACTACAACTCACCTGTCCTACTCCTCAAAGCATGACAACTTATATTTACTGCTACAGGTAGACCAGCAATATGAGTAGGATAGATCTCAATATTTACACCTAAAGCTGTGGTTTCTCCACCCAAACCCATTGGTCCAATATTTAATCTATTGATCTTTTTAAGTAATTCATCTTCTAATCTACTGACTTCTAAATCTCGATTCGTAACTCCAATTTTCCTTAACAAAGCTTTTTTGGCTAAAAGACAAGCATAATCTGCAGTTCCTCCCATTCCTACACCTACCACAAAAGGTGGACAGGCATCGGGACCGGCTTCTTTAACTGCCTTAATGACGAATTCTTTTATCTTATCGATATCTACTGCAGGATTGAACATCTTAAGTTGAGTTTTGTTCTCGCAACCAAAACCTTTAGGTAAAACCGTAATTTTTAATCTACTCCCCTTAGTAATATCTGTATGTATTACAGAAGGAGAATATTTTGGTTTACCACGGAGCAGAGGATGAGGAACTACTGAATTCCTCAAATATCCCTTTTTATATCCTAATTCTACACCTTTATTTACCGCTGATTTTAGATCCCCCCTAACTTCTGTATCTCTTCCTAATTCCAAGAAGACTACAGCCAAACCCGTATCCTGACAGATGGCTAATCTTTCTTTCTTAGCAATTAAGGCATTCTCTAAGATCACCTTTAAGAGTTTTTTTGCTCTTTTATTCTTCTCTCTCTTTAAAGCATCCTTCAATGCCTTTAAGACATCTCTTCTTAACCTCGTATTTGCCTCAATACAGAGCTCAGAGACTAAATCTCTTATTTGTAAGGTAGATATCTTTCTCATTTTTTCTTTCTATATTCTCTGATAACGGTTGTTTTAATTCCGCCCCTTGGATTAAATTCACCCTCTATTCTCATCCATCTTGGTTTGCAAGTTTTTACAAAATCCTCTGTAATCTTATTTATCACATGCTCATGGAATATTCCTATGTTTCTGTAGAAGTTTATATAATATTTTAAAGATTTGAGCTCAATGCAGAATCTATCTGGTATATACTGAATTTTAATTGTAGCGAAGTCAGGTAATCCTGTCTTTGGACATATACAGGTAAATTCTGGAATCTCTAAATTTATGGTATATTTTTTGTCAGGGTATCTGTTTTTCCAGACTTCTATCTTTGGAGTCTTCAATTTCCGGATATCTTCTTGTAGACCCTCATAAGAACTTTTTCTCATCTTAACCCTAAAAATTTGTGTATCTGAGGAATTACTCTCACATAAGACAAATAATGACAACAAAAATCTTGAAAATCTATTAATTTTTTTGTTAATTCTTTTCCCATTTCAAAAGAATTTGGTTGTAAGATAAAGGGTATGTTTTTATTGAAATTGGCTATCAATTTGATTGCTCTTCTGATGTCTTCCGATTTCGTTGATTTACATATTACTACCTTGATAAAGACCTCTTTCTTTGAGGCGATCTCCAAAAACTTTGTATGTTCATCCCAAAAATCTCTTAAACCAGTTGAAGAAGGAATTTTGATATCTACAGCAACGATATCAATCTGATCTATGGCCTGATTTAATTTTTCCGGTAAAGTTCCATTCGTCTCTAAATAGACCCTTTTCTTCAATTTAGGTAAAAATTTTATTAGAAAATCTGATTGTAAGAGAGGCTCTCCCCCAGTCAAAGATACTGAATGATAGCCTATATCAAAAGATCTTATCCTCTTAAGTAATTCTCTTGAATCAAATTCTCTATATGAATTTAGTCTTGTATCACAGAATTTACAAGATAGATTACAACCATAGAATCTTATAAAGACCTGTCTTATTCCTGTATATATTCCTTCTCCTTGAATTCCTTCAAAGATCTCAGCAATCTTTGCCTTCAACTCTTTTTAATCTTCAATAAAGGATCTTTTAGGCCTGCTTCTTTAAATCCTTTTTCTCTAAAATAACAACTATCACATTTACCACAAGGATATTTTTCACCTTCATAACAAGACCAGGTTAATTCAAAAGGAACACCTAATTTTATCCCGAGTTTGATAATTTCAGATTTCTTCTTATTAATCAATGGAGTCTTTATCTCAATTCTTTTCCCCTTTCTACCTGCTTTTGTACCGCAGAGGATTACCCTGTTAAATGCCTTAAAAAACTCTGGTCTGCAATCTGGATAGTTACTGTAATCTAAGATATGAGCACCGATAAATATCTTTTCTGCCTTTATCGTTTCAGCATAGGATAGAGCAAAACTTAAAAAAATTATATTCCTTGCTGGAACATAGGTAGAAGGAATATTAGTCTTTAAATTAGAATGTTGAGGAATCTTTACCTTTCTATCTAAAAGAGCTGAGTCTTTCTTTAGAAGGTCAATCTTTAAAATCTGCCAGGGGCAGTTGTTGATCTTAACAATTCTCTTTGCTGATTCTATTTCTCTTCTGTGTCTTTGGCCATAATCAAAGATCAAACAATGGCATCTAAACCCTTCTTTCTTGGCAAGATATAATGTAGTTGTAGAATCAATTCCTCCTGATAACAAGACTACCGCCTTCTTCACTCTTCAGAATAAGAGGCAGAACATCTATCTGTCTCCCAGACTGTAACTTTTAATAGTTTTAAATTTTTGTCCTTAGATTTTAAATTACTGTAGATGAAATAACAGATATTTTCTGAGGTTGGATTATTTTTTTTAAAGAAATCCAAATCATTTAAACATTTGTGGTCCAATTTTTTTAAGACTCTGTTCAGTCTCTTTTTTGCTACTTTGAAATCTAAGACCATCCCTTTCTTATCTAAATCTTTTCTTAAAAAAATTGCCTCTGTCTTCCAGTTATGACCATGGAGTTCTTCACATTTTCCTTTGTAGCCAACTAACCTATGGGCAGAGCTGAATTCAGATCTAACCGCTATCTCAAAACTCACAATTCTATCCTCTTTACATTTTTAAGCTCATAGCCTAAAAATAACTTTGTTAATTTAGAGAAATTATCCGGTTCATCGGT
>DDKR01000078.1 GCA_002340085.1 Candidatus Omnitrophica bacterium UBA2593 | reverse complement strand
AAAGTATACACTAAAAATTTCCCTTTTTCAATAGGGTTTCAGAGATTTTTTGAAAGCGCTTTCTTTTGAGAGGTAGAAGAGAATCTTCAAGGAGAGAAAGAAAGTCTCAAATCAGAGATCGTCTTTTCAGGCCGAAGGAAATGGAGGAATTGAAGAGCTTGGGAGTCAAGAAAGAAGTTTGTCTTTAATTGTTCTAAGATTTCAAGTAATAGTTCTTTGTTTTGAATATCGGTGATAAGTCCATCTTTTAGGAATCTGATTACTTCATGGATACGTAGCAAAGCTAAACTTGACCAATTATCCTTTTCTAAGGCTTTGGCGGCTAAAAGGACTTTTAAGTCTGCGGGATTTAGACTTGAGATAAATTCTTTATCTTCTAAGATAAGTTCAATTGAGGAGAGATCAATGCCGCCTTTAGTTTCTACTCTATAGGTAGAAACAGTATCTTCTATTTTAACTCCAGAAGAAGCAGAGGTTTCTTTTTTCTTTGATTTGGTAAGAGAAGAACTAGCACTTTCCCAAACAATATACACCTCTTGGAAAGGATAAGGCTTAGGTAAATTATTCCATCGAACTTGTTGAGGAAGGTTTGTTTTGGCCGGATAGCGCTTTCTGAGTATCTTGGCAATGTCTGATCTATTTGTAGCAATATTACCGTCGGTTGGTATGTATAAGCCGCTGTAACCGCCTTCCTTGGCAACTCTTAGGAGGGCTTTCTCAATTAAATCATACAATTGCCTGGCATCTACTTGAGATAAGAATTCCACGCTTGGTTCTATGCCTGGAATGGTAAGGATTTTGTTTCTTTTAACTTCTACTTCAAATAAGTGCACAAAACCAACTACCTGTTTTGTGGTTCGATCAATTATTGCCAGAAGCATGAAGTGTTCGTCTTTCCAGAGTTCTGTATCTGTAGCAATACAGACACCTGCATTTAATCCCCAGAGTCCATAAGGTATGCCTTTTACAACTCTAAATTCAAGTTGTGCATCCGCTACTTTCTTGGAGACAAATTTAGCTTTTTCCTCTTGTATGGACTCAAAAGGTTGTCTGAAGAGCTCTTCAATAATTGCTCTTTGAGAGACAACACGCTCTCCTCCTTGGAAAAGATTTGAGATTGCTTCCTTTAGAGTTTCATCCTGTATGGAGGGAATGAGTTTCTCGTTGATTTCACAAGGAGAATAATTAGATAACATCCTTGCTAAGATAGCCGGTTTATTCAGTATATCTGGATTAGTCCATACCTTTTGGAGTTGGCCTGCCAATCCCTTAGAATTCTTAATCCTTCCAACTGCCTTGATTTTAGGAAGGCTCTCAGTTGAAATTTCATCTAAGACTTCTCTTACCAGAAGGCTTAAGTTGTCCTTATCAGTAAATAGGCTCTCTAAGAGGAGCATTCCCTTATAATCTGGGCTTATAGCATCTATCTTTTCTGCTAAAGCATCACTGTAACTGGCAAAGATATAGAATTTTTCAAGAGCAGTTTTTTGC
This sequence comes from Candidatus Omnitrophica bacterium UBA2593, assembly GCA_002340085.1. GTDB lineage: Bacteria > Omnitrophota > Gorgyraeia > Gygaellales > UBA2593 > UBA2593. The sequence continues at coordinate 1,040 of DDKR01000078.1, read as the reverse complement.
TTTTTTAGATCTTCAAAATCTCTAAACCAATCTAATAAGGCATCTTTAAATCTTTGAAGGTCTTCTTGTCTTTTTCTTTCTTTTTCCGCAGAAGATAGGTCTCTATCTTCAAAGCGCAAGTTGGATAATATCTCTAAAATTTTGCCTTGAGGGTCAAAGGTTTCACCTTCTTTTAGAGAATACTTCCATATCTCCAAAATACTATTATCACCAAAATCTTTTCTTCTTAAGCGAGAAGGAATATCTTTTCGTTTGTCACCTATATCACGAAATTTTTTAAATAGACCACATACCTCTTCTTTATTTACAAAAGAGGCACCTGAAGTAGGAATAAATTTCTGAATGACTGCGATTACAGCTTCTTCTTCAGTTATGCCTTTTACTTGTAGTAAGGCCTCAAGCTTCTTTAATTCTTCTTCTCCAAAATCATCTTCTAATATAGACTTAGCCTTTGTAAATATCTCTTCTAAGCTGGTTTTTCCTGCTTCTTGATAGAGTTTAAATAATGAAGGGTTAAAGGTATGGGTTATCTTGACAAATTCAAAGATTTGTTCTTTTGTCTGTTTATTTAGGTTTAAGATTATTCCTTTCTTTATTGCCTCTGAGATACCTTGGAGGATTTGAAGAGCAAGTCGGTTCTCTGCAACAATTACGTCGTTGTAGAAATCAAGACCAATAAAAACATCTATATTTTTCTCTTCTAATGCAGGAAGATAATCTTCTCTTAACAATCCCAATAAACGTTCTCTTTGATAGACATTGGAGTTTTTGCAGATAAGAGTAAGCCTTTCCACAAACTCAGACCAAGGATGATCTTTATCAATAAATCTTTTGACTGCAGGAAGGCCGTATTGGAATAAATACGGGGCATTTTTACCTGCGGCAAGACCTAAGCGGACCAAGTCTGGCCAGTAGGTTTTGAATTCTTTTGGAGTAAAGAGTTCTTTGACTGCAGGAAGGCCGTATTGGAATAAACGCCAGGCATTTTTACCTGCGGCACGATCTAAGCGAACCAAGTCATCGCCGATTTGATTTAGAGA
>DDKR01000097.1 GCA_002340085.1 Candidatus Omnitrophica bacterium UBA2593 | reverse complement strand
AATTATACCCAGGAGAAGAGTGCCTAAATTTTAAAATGGGAAGGTGATCATGCAGAAAGGCACTTTAGGTTTAAAGATATTAAAAAGTAGTCTTTCTCCTCTTATCATCGTTATCCTAATCTTAATTTTACACTTCATATACTCTTTTAGACTCAAACCAATCTTAAGTGAGGAGATAACCAAAGTTATTTCAAAGGGTTTCTTTGCTATTCTTGCATTAGTGATAGTCTTTTTCTTTCAAAGGATTATGTCTAGTGTATTTGCGTGGTATAGTCAAAATATCGCAATAAAGACTGAGAGGAGATTTGTTAGTGAAATCTTACCTCTCTTGAAGAGAATTACCAATATCATCATTTGGATTATTGCTTTGTTGGTGATTTTGAGTAACTTCGGTATAAATATAAATGCTTTGGTAGCTACTTTAGGTGTAAGTTCTTTGGCAATTGCTTTAGCCGCCCAAGATACAATTGCCAATATCATCTCCGGATTCCTCATTATGATCGATAGACCATTTCGCATTGGAGATGAGATTAAATTACCCTCTGGAGAAAAGGTTAGAGTCTTAGATATTGGGATAAGAAGATCTAGATTCATCAATTTAGAAGATAAGGCGGTAATTATTGTACCTAATTTGGAATTGAGTAAATCTAAGATTGTAAATTTTACCTATGGTAAAGAAAGAGAAGAAGCTTAAAGGTGCTATATTCGATTTAGATGGTGTCTTAGTAAACACAGTCCCTCTACATTTTAAAGCCTGGAAGAAGATGTTTGGGGAATACCAAAGAGAGTTTAGTTTTAAAGATTACAAAGATAAGGTAAATGGTATTCCTAGGGTTGATGGGGCAAAAGCAATACTAAGAGATCTACCTGAAGAAAGGCTGAGAGTAGCTGCTGACAAAAAACAGGGGTATTTCTTAGAATTTTTAGAAAAAGAAGGGGTAAGAGTCTTTGAAGACACCTTAAACCTAATAGAAGAATTAAAGAACAATCATATCAAAGTTGCAGTTATTTCTTCTAGTAAAAATTGTCCTTATATCTTAAGAAAAGCAGGTATAAATAAATTATTCGATGTGATAATTTCAGGAAATGATATTGAAAGAGGAAAGCCTGAGCCCGATATATTCTTTGCAGCTGCTAAGAAGTTAAATTTAACTCCTTCAGAGTGTATAGTATTTGAGGATTCTTTTTTAGGTATAGAGGCAGCAAAAAGAGGGAGATTTAAGTGTATAGGTGTTGATCGTTATCGAAAATTTCAGCATTTAATCAAGGCAGATTTCGTAGTAGCTACCTTAAAAGAGATCAATTTAGAGAAGTTAGAAGCACTTTTATAGGAAATAAATCGATGAGAGATCTGTGTTCTCCTTATCTTAATGATGAACTTTGGTTGGTAAAGGAGATCGAATGGGTGAGGCCTTTACAGAATATAAGAGAAGCCCAATTCACTTTAGGTAATGGCTATTTAGGGACAAGAGCAATTTGTGAGGAGATTCCCTATGATGCTCAGAGTGGTATATATATTGCTGGAGTTTATGATAGAGTTGGCTCTCAGGTAGCTGAACTAGTCAATCTTCCTAACCCAGCCAACTTCAAATTTGTTATTGAAGGTGAAAAGCTTGATTTGGTAGCTATGGATTGTCTTGAACACAAAAGGGTTCTTAATATGAAGAAAGCAGTTCTTCTCAGGCGTACTATCTATCAGGATACAAAGAAGAGAAGATACAAATATGAATCTCTAAGGTTTATCTCTTTGAGTAACAAGAATATTGGGGTGATGCAGATTGCTCTTACCTGTTTAGATAGAAGTTCTACAGTAGAAATAAACACTGGTATCGATATTTCAGTTTACAATACAGGAGTTCTTACTGAAGGAAGAAAGAGACATTTTCGAATTAAAGAATTAGGTCAATCCCATAACGCGGGTTTCTTAGTAATAGAGAGCTTAGAGAAAAGATACAATATAGTCTACTGGAGTGGATTTTACTATGAGATAGGTGAAAGTAAGATATTTGCTCGAGAGAATATCTTTCACCTTAAATTTAAAAAAGATCAAACTGTTGTATTTACCAAGGTCTTCTGCATAAAACATTTCCCCTATCAATCAGATTTCACTTCACAGAAAGAAGAAGCTTTTAAGATCTTTTATAAAGCTTTCCATACTGATTTTTCTACACTTGTTAAAGATCACATAGATATGTGGGAGAAATCTTGGCAAAAAGCAGATATCCTGATTGAAGGCACAGCAAATTTACAGATAAATTTACGCTTTAATATCTATCATATGCTTACCTTAGTCAATTATGATGACGGATTTTCTTCTTTGGCAGCAAGAACTCTGAGTGGTGAGGGATACCACGGCCACATCTTTTGGGATACTGAGATCTTTTTAATGCCTTTCTATCTCTTTAACTTTCCTGAGATGGCAAAGAATATTTTACTTTATAGATACAAGAGGTTAGACAAAGCAAAAGAGCTTGCCAAGAGAGAGGGATTTCGAGGAGCGAAGTTTCCTTGGGAGTCAGCAGATACAGGAGAGGAAGAAACCCCTGAATGGGCAAAGGATTTCGATGATACAATCATAAAGATCTACACCCACCAGATGGAACATCACATAACCTCTGATATTGCTTATGCAGTCTACAGATATTATGTAGTTAGCCAAGATGAGGAATTTATGCAGGAGGCAGGCTATGAAATACTCTTTGAGACTGCCAGATTCTGGGTATCGAGGGTCGAGTTTAATAGAAGAAAAAACTTCTATGAGATTAGAAATATCATCGGTCCAGATGAATTCCATTTGAATGTAAATAACAACGCCTTTACTAATATGATGGCAAAATGGAATCTTTTGACTTCTTATAAGATGTATAAGAATCTCAAAAGGGATTACCCTCGAATTTACAGACGTCTAAAAGAGAGACTAAATTTAAGTGAAAGAGAGACAAGAGAATGGAAGAAGATCGCCTCAGGGATAAAATTTAATATTGGTAAAAACAAAATCATCGAGCAGTTCGACGGCTTCTTTAAGTTAAAAAGGATACACCTCAGTCAGTGTGATGAGAATGGAATCTTTATTCTGCCTCCTAAATTGAAGGCAAAGGACTTGGGTAAGACCCAATTGATAAAACAGGCAGATGTCTTAATGCTCCTTTGGTTGTTAGATGATGTTTTTAGTCTGAGGACAAAGTTAGCCAATTACGAGTTTTATACCAAGAGGACAATCCATAAGTCTTCGTTGAGTCCGGCCATACATTCTTTGATTGCTTCTAAAGTTGGAGATTTAAATCGAGCCTATAATCTTTTCAATGTCTCTTTACGTACTGATATAGGCAATCTCTATGGGAATACGCATGAAGGAATTCATGCTGCTTCTTTAGGTGGCACCTGGCAGGCAGTAATCTTTGGATTTGGAGGTATAGAGATCAAAAAGGAAAAATTATTTATAAGTCCTCGGATGCCACACACATGGAGGAAAATGGTCTTTTCTTTGTTCTGGAAGAAGGACTTAGTAAAGTTAGAGATGACCAATAATCTTATAAAATTAAAAGTCGAATCTCTTAAGCAGAAAGTTGTAGATATTGGTGTCTTTGGAAAGTTAGCTCCTCTCAAGACGAATAGAGAATATACCTTTACCAGACACATTCCCTTATACAAAGAATACTACCATTACTAAATGCATAAGAACAAGTTAAAGATTGCACAATTACATTGGGGTTTTCCTCCGATCATTGGAGGTGTAGAGACGCATTTAAGTACTCTATTGCCTCTCTTTGTCAAATGGGGACATAGAGTGAGCCTACTTACTGGTAGCTGTGAAGGTGTGAAGACGAGATACATCTATAAAGGAGTTCAAATCTTCCGCTCACCTTTAATGGATTTAAACTGGCTCTTTAAAAGGGGTTTAGAAGGCTTACAAGAAGATATAGAAAAGGCAATCAGAGAATTCTTAAAAGAGATAAAACCAAATATAATCCATGTCCACAATATGCATTATTTCAGTAAATTTCATAGCCAAAGATTAGTTGAATTGGCTACAAAGAAAAAAATACCTGTGATCCTAACTGCCCATAATGTATGGGATGATATACTATTCTTAGAGATGAATAACGAGGTGAATTGGTCACATATAGTAGCAGTTAGTCATTTCATCAAGAAAGAACTCACTAGTATAGGTTATGATGACAAAAAGATTACAGTCATCCATCACGGTATCGATACTAAAATATTCCGGCCAAATGTGAATACCAAGAAAGTCTTAGATAAATTTCCCCAATTAAAGGAAAGAGATGTTATCTTCCATCCAGCACGTATGGGATTAGCTAAAGGTTGCGATGTAGGAGTAAAGGCTTTGAGACTGATAAAGAAGCATTTTCCCGATGTTATTTTGGTTATGGCTGGGACAAGAAATATCATTGATTGGGGATTAACTCAACAGAGAGATATTGCTTATCTCATAGAACTGATCAAATCCTTAGGCCTAGAGAAGAATGTCTTAATTGAGATGTTCAGTTTAGATGAGATTCCTCAGATATATGCATTGGCTAAGATCTGTATTTATCCCTCTTCCTCATCTGAACCATTTGGACTTACGATGTTAGAATCTCTTTCTTCAGGTAAACCCATAATCGTTACCAATACTGGTGGAATGCCTGAGATTATCCAAGATGGGATTAACGGCTTCGTAATAAAGATAAGAGATTATGAGGCTTTGGCATCAAGGGCAATTAGACTCTTAGAAGATGATGGATTAAGAGAGAGATTAGGTTCTACCGGAAGACAGATCGTCCTCACCCAATATCGTAAAGAACGTATGGCAAAGGATCTACTTGGTCTCTACAAGAGAGTCTTAGAAGAATAAATGTTTGCAATCTCTAATTTTTTAAGTGCCTTAGCAAGGATATTAGACATCGCACTTACTGTACTCTACTGGTTAATCTTAATTAGAGCTTTAATCAGCTGGGTAAATCCTGATCCTTACAATCCCCTCGTACAGTTTTTGTATAAGACGACAGAACCCATACTCTATCCAATAAGAAAGATCCTCCCCTTAGATTTTAGGTTTGGAATAGATATCTCACCCATAATTGCATTTTTAGGAATAGTATTTTTAAGATCATTTTTAGTAAGGACATTGTTTGATTTAGCAGTGAAATTAAGATAATAAGGTGAGCTAACCAACTCTTCAAATACAGAGGCTTTCTACATCAGTTAAGCAAAAACAGAATTCTAAAATAACCCTATAACCTATAACCCAATAACCCAAAGAGAAAGGAGGGAGGTGAGATGAGAAGCACAATCATAGTCCTAATCGCAATAGGAGTCTTTGTCTTCTTTTCAACTGCCGTTTATGCTACTGGTGATACCACCATAAAGGGAACTACCTCTGATACAACAAAAGCGAGTTTAGAGGTAACCAATTCCTCAAATGCAAGTCTTCTCTATGTGAGAAATGATGGTAATGTCGGTGTTGGAACGACGAGTCCGAATACTAAACTCGAGGTGAATGGTGCGATATCTGGTTTTGGCGTTGTACCGATTGGTTCTATTATTGCTTGGCATAAGTCGCTCACAGGCACACCTGCCTTACCTCTTGGATGGGTAGAATGCAACGGTCAGGTATTGAGTGATCCTGAGTCGGTTTACAATGGTCAAACCATCCCGAATTTGAATGGAGAAGGAAGATTCTTGAGAGGAGGTTCTACATCAGGGGTTAATCAAGCAGCAACGACGGTTAAGACTAAAGATGGTTATGGAGACATTGGTTATCCCCTCGCCAATAATGTTGATGGTTGGGTAGTCCCTGATGGAACTTCAACATGGCAAGCTACAATAACTTCTGTTGCATCATATAATCTGAGGGGGGCTAAAGTCAGACCAGTTAATATGTCGGTAGTTTGGATTATGCGGGTAAAGTAAAGAAGAGAAGCGGGACGCTCTTGGGGACCCTCATTATGCAAAACCGTTTCATATACATTAGTTTTATCGTCGATTTTGCATTCAATAGGGGCTATCGTCCCTCCTGTTTTCAGAAACCATTCCCCGGCCGGTTAATCCCGCATTTACCTTAAAATAACACTTCTCCGAAGTAGTACGAAGGCTCATCTCTCGCAAAATGCTGTAGCGCCATCCAAAGGCAAATCACCTGGCGATATAATACTAGATGCAGGTACGGGCAATGTGATACTTAACCCCACAGCTGGCAATGTCGGCATCGGAACAACGACACCAGGAGCAGTATTAGAAATAGCTGGTAGTGGAATAGACCAGACTCCCAATGGAAATATGAAGATTACAAATAGGGCTATAATGTTTGGTGGACCTAACACAACTGGTTATGAAGTAAATTCAGCCCAGATTAGTGCAGGAATGCATGTGCCAAATGAGTTGTGTATTGTTGGTATGACCGATTCAAGTGGATCTCCTGCAACTCAAAAGGTGCGTATGTGGGCAGCAGGAGGATTTACTTTAGGTGGTTCTTTTAGCGCTTCGGGCACCAAGAGTTTTGAGATAGACCACCCTACTAAGCCAGATTATAAACTCATTCACGCAACTATAGAAGGACCTGAAGTAGCGGTCTTCTATCGGGGAGAAGCAAGATTAGTCAAAGGCAAAACAGAGATTCAATTGCCCGATTATTTTGAGGCTTTAACCAGGGAAGAAGGAAGAACTATACTTTTAACTCCTAAAGGCAATAAGCCTTATCTCTTAAGTGCTACCGAGGTATTAGGTGGAAAATTTGAGGTTTATGGTACAGAGCCAGATGGAGAATTCTATTGGGAGGTAAAGGCAATAAGGGCAGATGTTGAGCCATTGAAGGTGGAGGTAGAGAGAAAAGAAGATTTTCCAAGTTAAATCTATTGAAATTGAGTTTGGCCAAATTGAAACTTTTTCCTTCTAAGTTTTAATTCTTAAAGAGAAGGCAAGAGATTATTTCTGTTCTTAGTGTACTTCGTTTACACTCCGGGAGTGTAAAATGGTAAACGGTAAACGTAAAACGCTATAACGCTATAACGCAAGTAACCCTATAACCCAATAACCCAAAAGAAAGGAGGGAGGTGAGATGAGAAGCACAATCATAGTCCTAATCGCAATAGGAGTCTTTGTCTTCTTTTCAACTGCCGTTTATGCTACTGGTGATACCACCATAAAGGGAACTACCTCTGATACAACAAAAGCGAGTTTAAATGTAACCAATTCCTCAGATACAAGCCTTCTTTATGTGAGGAATGACGGTAATGTGGGCATTGGAACACAAACACCAGAAACAAAGTTAGATGTAGCAGGAGATATTAAAGGAAACACGGTTAAAGGTTCCTCTTGGGGATATACAAAGAACTTTACTTATACTGACCATATAACTACTGCTTCTACGACTTGGGCTGAAGTTACCCATTATACTACGACCGTTACTACTCCAGCATTGTCAAATTTAATCGTTACTCTACATATTCCTTTTGTGGGCAGCGATACAGGAGGTGCAAGAATTAGAATCCGACTAGTTTTTGATAATACCACAATTTCTGATGCCACTATGCATGATGGACATGCTTGGGATGACTTCCGTAACATTACTTTAACTGGCTTAGTTCAAAATGTCACTGCCGGAAGCCATACAATTAGGGTGTATGCGGCAGTTAGTGCGGGCACCTTACATATTCCCCATTATAACACCACCCTAATTGAAGCTACTCTTTCACCAGCTATCTTTGCAAATCTGTATTTAGTTGGTTGGTATTAAGAATAAGGAGAGTTGATAAAAGGAGGAGATGAAAGACCTTTTTACACTCCGGGAGTGTAAAAAAGGTTTACGTGAATGGTGATCTGATTTCAGAGATTGCAAAAAGATTATGGTAATTCCTAAAGGGAATGAAATAGAAAAAAGTTGATTTGTTACTGAACAATAAATTTTGACATTGATAGGAGAAAATTGCTGAAAATCTTTGAGAAATTGTTTGCATTCTATGGTATAATTGGACTAAGATGTCTGAGACAATTGATCTGGAAGAAAAAATAAAAGAGATTACTGAAGACCTTAAAGTCTATGAGCCAGATAAGATTATTCTCTTTGGCTCAACTGTCCGGAGAGATTCCGACCAATATAGTGATCTCGATATTGTAATTATCAAGAAAACACATAAACGATTTTTAGAACGATTAGTGGAGGCAGCAAAATTGATACGGCCACAATTACATTCTATAGATGTTTTTGTCTATACCCCCCAAGAGGTTGAGCGGATGAAAGAGGAAGAAAGTTTCTTTTGGGAGCAGATTAAGAAAAATAGAAGGATAATCTATAAGAAATCCTAAAGGAGACAGCTTGCGCTGGTTAAGTCAAGCAGAGCATGATTTAGAATCAGCAGTAAACAATTTAGAGAAAGTGAAATTCTATTCTGATGCTTGCTTCATGTCTGAGCAGGCATTCCAAAAGGCTTTAAAGGCGTATCTTTTATTTAGGGGTGAGCGCTATATCTTGAGTCACTCGGTAAGGGAATTGGTAGATTGGTGTACTAAATTTGATGGAGAATTTAATAACTTTATTGAATATGGTATGATCCTTGATAAATATTATATTCCTATCCGTTATCCTGATACCTTAGCACCCCCGACAGTTCCTTTTAAGTCCTATACTGAGAAAGAAGCTAAGGAGGCGGTAGATTACGCTAAAAGGATAGTAGGTCTTGTGAGAGAAGATTAAGAGGTGGAGAATTAACCAAATAACTCCAGACCTAAGACCGCTTTCAGATAGATACATGATTAAGGATTAAGTTTGGTTCTCCTTATACGAAAGATAAGGTAATAGGAGAAGAGGAGGTGGAGTGAGATGAGATGGGAAGATGTGCGCGGGCCCGATGATATTATTGATATAGGAAAGAAAAAAATTGGTGATTTTACGAAGTATTTACCTTGGATAATCTTGGGTTTTTTTGTGCTTATTGGTCTAAAAGGTGTAATCTACTCTGTTGGTCCAGATGAATTAGGTGTAATCCAGAGATTTGGTAGATATATTGGTTTAAGTTCTCCTGGTTTACATATGAAATTTCCTTTTGGAATTGACAGAGTTACCCCCGTCAAAGTAGAAAAGATCTTCAAAGAAGAATTTGGACTCCGGACTATAAGGCCGGGAGTAAGAACTGAGTATTCACCTCGCACCTATCTTGAAGAATCCTTAATGCTTACCGGAGACTTAAATATCTTAGATGTGCGTTGGATCGTGCAATTTAAGATAAAAGATCCCTATAAATTGCTCTTTGCAGTAAGAGATCCTTTAGATAATATCCGAGATATCTCAGAGGTGGTAATGCGCAGACTTGTAGGAGACTACAGTGTAGATGAAGTCCTTACCATAAAGAGAGAGGAGATAGACCACTTAGCCCAAATTGAGATGCAGAAGATTTTAGATGATTATCAAACCGGGGTTCAAATTGTTACAGTCAAACTATTAGATGTCAATCCTCCTGAGAGAGTAAGACCAGCTTTCAACGAGGTAAACGAGGCAAAACAGGAAAGAGAAGAGATGATCAATCGAGCTTGGGAATCTTATAACAAAACCATACCAAAGGCAAAAGGTGAAGCGGAAAAGATGATTCGTGAAGCCGAAGGTTATCTTTTGGAGAAGGTAAATAAAGCGAAGGGTGAAGCAGAGAGATTTTTGGTTACTTTAACTGAATACAAGAAAGCACCTGAGATAACCCAAAAAAGGTTGTATCTGGAGACATTGATGAGCATTTTACCGCGGGCAAAAGAAAAGTATATCATTGATCCAAAACAATCTTCAATCCTACCTTTGTTGACCATTGGTGAGAAGGAGGGGGAATAGAGAATGAAGAGACTATCAAAGATCATTTCAGGGGTACTCTTAGTTGCGCTCCTCTTGATAATTTTAGGATTTATGAGCGGAACAATGTTTATTATAGATGAAACAAAACAAGTAGTAATTACTCAATTTGGTAAGCCGGTGGGAAGACCTGTAACTGTTGCTGGCTTACATTTCAAAAAACCTATTATCCAACAAGCACATTACTTCGAGAAGAGGCTCTTAGATTGGGATGGTGACCCCAACCAGATCCCAACCAAAGACAAAAAATACATCTGGGTAGATACTACTGCTCGTTGGAAGATAACCGATGCCTTAAAATTTTTACAGTCGGTAGGAAATGAGATGGGAGCTCAAACTCGTCTAGACGATATTATCAACTCAGCAACTCGAGATGCAACTACAAGTCACTTCTTAGTTGAGGCAGTTAGAAATACAAATCGTATCTTGGAAACCAAAGAGGAGGGAGAAGATATAATCGTTACTGAAGAAGCCTTAGAACGTATTGAGACTGGAAGAGAACTTCTTACCCGTGCGATTTTAGAAAAAGCAAAGGTTCTTGCTCCTCAATATGGAATAGAGATCGCTGATGTACGTATCAAGCGTATCAATTATGTAGAAGATGTGCGTAACAAAGTCTATGATCGGATGATTGCCGAGAGAAGACGGGCAGCCGAAAAATACCGTTCTGAAGGAAGAGGTAAGTCAGCTGAGGTTGAAGGCCAAATTGCCAAAGAGCTAAAACAAATTAACTCTGAGGCCTACCGTCAAACCCAAGCGATCATAGGTAAAGCAGATGCCGAGGCAATCTCTATATACGCTCAAGCTTATAATCGAGATCCTGAATTTTATTCGTTTTTGAAAACATTGGAGACCTATCAAAAGACGATTGACGAAAAGACTACCGTAATCTTGACTACGGATAGCGATTATTATCGTTATTTAAAGAACTTACAGTCTACCTCTAAATAAGAGGTTGGTCTGACTTTAATGAAGAGATTCCTTGGTCGTATTCGGCGTTATTTTATTACCGGACTTTTGGTAATCTTACCTTTATTCTTGAGTCTCCACATCCTTTTTCTTCTCTTCCGGTTTGCAGACGGAATTTTAGGTAGATTTATCAAAGAAAGAATTGGATTTTATATTCCTGGCTTGGGTTTGATCTTTTCTTTAGTAACTATTACAATCTTCGGTTTTTTAAGTACCCATTTTTTTGGAAGATATCTCTATAATCTCATAGACAGAATATTCAGAAACTTCCCTCTAATTCGCCATATCTATCCTTCGATTAAGAGTATCTTTGAATTCCTATTTTCTAAAGAGCATCTCAGTTTTAAGAAAGCGGTCCTTGTGCGTTATCCTACTAAAGAAAGCTGGACAATAGGTTTTATTACTAATGAAGGATTCAAAGAAAGCAAAGAGAAGACAAAGAAGAATTTACTAAATATATTTGTCCCTTTCTCTCCTAATCCAATAACTGGATTTCTTATCCTTGCTCCTTTCGAGGATGTTATATTTTTAGACATAAGCATTGAAGAGGCAATGAAGTTAGTCGTTTCCGGAGGTCTTCTTAATCCTGAATTAGTAAAAAGAGAGACTAATATAAAATTCTGATTTCTAAATCTTAAAGACTACACTAAAAAGTCAAGTCAGAAACTAAAGAGGTATTAACGATGGGGTATCTTATCCTCTTATTTACAATTGTCCCACTCACAGAGTTAGCCTTATTGATTAAGATTGGTCAAATCTGGGGTTTGAAGAATACTTTGTTACTTATAATACTCACAGGAATTTCAGGAGCTATTTTGCTCAAAGTTCAAGGGATAAGTATTTTGAAGAGGATAAATACCCAACTTAGTCAAGGATTGATTCCCTCAGATGCCCTCTTCGATGGATTCTTCATCTTCTGCGGAGGCCTACTCTTAGTTACTCCAGGTATAATCACTGATATTTTAGGATTGCTTATGATTTTACCTTTTAGCCGCAATATCTTTAAATATCAGGTAAAAAGAAAGATAAAAAAGATCTTTGCAGGAGGAAAAACAATTCATTTTACCTATTTTAGAAGATATGACCAATGATAAATTTACTATGGAGAAAGTGATACTTTTCCCATTGAATTCTCTATAGTTGAAAAAGTGAAGAAATATGCTATATTAAAAAGAGGGAATTCAAGAGATTATAGATAGATGTTGGAATCTTTTTTGAAGTTACTGTGATCAACAAGAGGTAAAATGGTCGATCATATCAAAGAGATCATTCAAAGTATTAGACTCCCAGATATTATTGATATAGGAATTATTGCGACATTTATCTATTTTTTTCTTGTCTGGTTTAAGAAGGCAAGGGCAAGATTTATCTTGATTGGGATGTTTATCTTGAGTTCAATCTATATTTTGGCCAGACTCTTTAGTTTGTATCTTACCACTTTAGTATTCCAGGCGTTCTTTGCTATCTTTCTTATTTTAATTGTAGTAATCTTTCAAGATGATATCCGGCATTTCTTTGAACGTATTGCTATTTGGGGAATTACCCGTAGATACAGACAGAAGACCTCTTTTGGGCAGGAAATAGACATTTTGAGTTCAGCCTTAGCTAATCTTTCTCGTAAGCAGAATGGAGCTTTGATCGTCATTCGCGGAAGAGATCCTTTAGAACGTTATCTTGGTGCAGGAACCAACTTAGATGGCCTCTTAAATCAAGTGGTCTTAGAGAGTATCTTTTCACCTTCTGCGCCCAGCCATGATGGTGCAGTAATCATCGATAGAGGTAGAATTATCAGATTTGGTTGTCATCTACCACTTTCTACAAATATCCAAGAAGTCGGCTACTTAGGTACTCGTCATGCTGCTGCTTTGGGATTGGCTGAACGTACAGATTGTCTCTGTATAGTCGTCTCAGAAGAGACAGGTACCATTTCTATAGCTGAAGAAGGAAAGATCAGACAGTTAGATAACATTACAGAACTCCCTAAAATCTTAGAGGGTTTTTACCGCAATAGGTTTCCGGTAAAAAAGAATAAGTCTTTCGTAGAATTTTTGACTGGACATTCTTTAGAGAAGATAATTGCTCTGGCCTTAGCCTGTGGTTTTTGGTTGGCTTTCGGTCACCGCATAGAGATAATCCAGCGAGATTTTGTTATTCCCATTGAATATCGAAATTTAGCTTCGGATTGGATTATTGAAGAACCTAGACCAAGAGATATTACAGTTACCCTCAGTGGTACAGAAAGAGCCTTTAATCTCTTTAACCCCCGAGAACTTAAACTCTCTTTAGATATGTCTGAGGTCAAAGGTGGGGTAAATAAATTCTATCTAACTGAAGATCTGATAAGGTATCCTTCGGGTCTTTCGATAGTCAATATCCAGCCTGGAGAGATCCAATTTAAGATCTATAAGATGCTCTCTTTCAATGTTCCTATTAAATTAGAGACTGAGGGTGTACTTCCAAGAGGTTTCTTTATCCAAAAAATAAGTATTGAGCCTGAAGAGCTAGAAATTATAGCTCCAAGTATAACTCCCCAAGAAAGACTTAAGATTACCACTGAGCCGGTGAATTTGAAGGGATTAACCGAGACAAAAGTCTTTACACCTAAATTAATAATTCCTTCAGATTTCCGTCTTCCTCAAGATAAGATTCCAGAAGTAAAGGTGACCATTGAAGTTAAAAAGAAAGGATCTTAAAAAAACATGCAAGGACTTAAAGAAGCAAAAAGAAGTATCCTAAAAGCAAGAAACATCGCTATCTTAGGACATACTAATCCTGATGGAGACTCTTTAGGTTCACTTTTATCTTTAGGATTAGGATTAAAGAGTATAGACAAACGCATATATCTACTCAGTCAAGATGACTTACCTTTAAACTATACATCCCTACCAGCTGCAGATCAAATTAGAAAAGAGTTAAGGAAAAATCTCGATTTGGCAATTGCTGTAGACTGTAGTACCAAAGAGATGTTAGGTAAAAACATCTCTGTTTTCAAGAGAGCGAAGGTCAAATTAGTTATAGATCATCACAGATTCGGAAAGATATTTGGAGATACAAGGTTTATAGACCACAAAGCTTCAGCTACCGGAGAATTGATCTACATACTTTTAAAAGATCTAAGAATTAAGATAACTAAAGATATAGCTGAGAATATTTTAACCTCAATAATTGCTGAAACCGATTCATTTAAGTTGCCCAATATCAGACCCTTTACTTTTAGCCTGTGTTCAGAATTATTGAAGAAGGGTGTAAATTTCCCCAGACTGATAGATAGAATCTACGGAACAAAATCAAAGGAATCTGTGATCCTTTCAGGAATCTGTTTGGCAAGGTGTAGATTCTTAAAAGATGGTCAAATTGTCTGGTCTTTGATAAAGGGGAAAGACTTTTCTTCAGTAAAAGGGAAACACTACGATATAGATCTAGCTATAAACCAGATGCGTTCAATAGAAAAAGTAAAGATCGTTGTTCTATTCAGAGAGAAAGACAGAAAGTCACTAAGGGTGAGCTTAAGATCAAAAGGTGAGATCAATGTTGCAAGTATAGCTGAAAGATACAACGGTGGAGGTCATTTCGATATGGCTGGATGCTACATCCCAAACAGTAAAAAATCGATAAGAGAATTTTTGTCTTTAGTAGAAGGTTTCTTAAAATAAGGAAGGTAAAGTATGTGGACAAAAGAAGATCTCCAGCGGTTGATTAAAGAGAAGATGTCAGATTATTTGTTTGTTGTCGTCTCTAATCGACAACCTTATGTACATATATTTAAGAAAGGCAAAATCGAATGTCAACGTGGTGCTGGTGGAGTTATCACTGCTTTAGATCCAGTCATGCAGGGATGTAGTGGTATTTGGATTGCTTATGGTAATGGAGATGCTGACCGTAGAACCACTGATAGCCGAAGTAAAGTAAGAGTCCCCCCGGAAAATCCTAAATATACACTTAAACGGGTCTGGCTCACTAAAGAAGAAGAGGATGGTTACTACTATGGTTATTCCAATGAAGCATTATGGCCTTTGTGTCATATGGTCTTCCAAAGACCTACTTTTAAGAAAGAGGATTGGGATTATTATGTGAGGGTCAATAAAAAATTTGCTGAGGCAATTATTGAAGAAATAGGTAATAAAAAAGCTTTTGTCTTTATTCAAGATTATCACTTAGCTTTATTAGCTAAATTTTTGAGAGAAATGGCAGGTTCCCAGCTTATCCTGTCTCATTTTTGGCATATCCCCTGGCCAAATTATGAGACTTTTAGGGTATGTCCTCAAAAACAACAGATCTTAGAAGCTCTTTTATCCAATGATCTTTTGGGTTTTCATATTCGCTATCACTGTGATAATTTTTTGGATGTCATAGACCGTGAGATAGAAAGTAAGATCAACCGAGAGAGATTCTCAATCTTCCGCTTAAATCATGAGACTTTAATTCGTCCTTATCCAATCAGTGTTGATTTTGAGGGTATAAATGAGTTATCTAAATCTGAATCTGTAGAGGTAGCTATGGAGAATTTAAAGCAAGAATACGCTTTGAGTGATCTAAAAGTATTACTTGGTTTAGATAGAATTGATTATACCAAAGGTATACCTGAACGCCTTTTAGCGGTAGATCTATTGCTAAAAAGACATCCAGAATTAAAAGAAAAGATTGTATTTATTCAGATGGGTGAATTGAGTAGGCTTCATATACCTAGATACAAAGCCCTTAATGATGAGATCAATGCTTTAGTTGAAGAGATCAACTGGAAGCATTCTACTGATAGCTGGAAGCCTATAATTTTGGTTCGTAGACACTTGTCCTTTAGTGAATTGTTAGCCTTCTATAGGATTGGTGATGTTTGTATTGTCAGCTCCTTACATGATGGGATGAATCTTGTAGCAAAGGAATTTTTATCGAGTCGTTCCGATGAGGAAGGTTCACTCGTCTTAAGTCAATTTACGGGGGCGGCCAGAGAATTAACCGATGCTGTTCTGATCAATCCTTACGATCGCGAACAGTTCTCTGAGGGAATCTTTAAAGCAATAAGTTTCTCAAAAGAAGAAACCCAGAAGAGAATGAGTAAGATGAGGAAAATTATCGAACAGAATAATATCTTTCGTTGGGCAGGAAAGATTTTGTCGGAACTGTTGAAATTTGAGTTCGAGGAATAATTGGAGTATGAGGTATCTATTTGATTGTTGGCCTGAGATTAGAAAGAATATAGGTAAAAAATTTATAATGTTATGCTTAGATTACGATGGTACACTTACTCCCATTGTAGATACCCCTCATAGAGCTATTCTTCGAAAAGAAACTAGAGAATTACTTCATAGATTATCAAGAATTTCTAATTTTAAATTAGTTATTATCAGTGGTAGGGCTCTGAGGGATGTAAGGAGAATGGTAAATTTAGACAGGATAACTTATATTGGAAATCACGGTTTGGAGATAGAAGACAAAGGGAGTGAATTTAAAGAGCAGACTTTTTCAAAATTAAAGACCGTCATTGAGAAAATAAAAAAAATTTTAAATGAAAGACTTAGAGAGATCAAAGGTGTATTTGTAGAAGATAAGGGCCTAAGTCTTAGTCTCCATTATCGTTTGGCGGATAGAAAAGATCTAACAAAGATAAAGAATACCTTCGATGAAGTTACACAACCGTATCTTACTAAAAATAGGATAAAGATTTCTTCTGGGAAAAAAGTCTTTGAGGTCAGACCTCCTTTAGATTGGGATAAAGGTAAAGCTGTCCGGTGGCTTCTGAAGAAACAGAGATCTTTTCTAAAGAGAGAAATCTTCCCTGTTTATATTGGCGATGATCTAACCGATGAGGATGCATTTTTTATACTGAGAGACAAAGGTCTAACTGTCTTTGTAGGAAGAGTCCAGCCATCTCATGCAGAATATTATTTGAGAGATTGTGAAGATGTCTTCAGATTTCTAAAAGTTTTAAATTCTCAATTCAAAAGAGATGATAAAAGCAAAAGAGCCGTTTAGATTCTATACAAGATTACATCTTTCAGAATTGACTGGATTGAAGGCTTCTAATTTAGAAGAATTGTTAAATTTAATAAAAGAGGTCTCTGGTTCCTGTATTTATCATCACACCCATCGATTCCTCCAGCAACATCAGTATCTATCACCTGAACCTCCAAATGATTTTGCCTATTGGGTAAGAGAAGTTTTAGGTGAAGATGAGTTAGCTGAAAAATTAGCCTCAATCGATACTATTCAGTTTTTTACGATCCGTTCCTTAAGAGATAAAATTGCCTCAGTACTTGAGAGTTACTTGAAAAAAAATCCTAAGGCGAAATTAAAATTTGCTGGAGAAGATGAAAGATTCCACTTTATAAAATCGATAAGTTTTATCATTCCTACAAATCATTTTGCTCATAATTTAGAAGAATTCATCCAGATTTTAGAGAAGGTAACTGTTGACTCTATATATTTCCATGTCTTTGAGTCAAGGATAAGGTTAGAGAAAGGAAAGAATGATTTTTCTTTCTGGATAGAGACTTCAATGGGAGATAAGAGATTAGCAGATAAGCTCTCAAAGTTAGATCCCTATACCTACACATTGGAGGACTTAAGAAGAAAGATAATTAGATTGATTGGAGAGGGGTCTCGAAAGTAATGACAAAATTAGAAGAATATATCTCAATAGTCGGTGAGTCGGTTATCAGTGATCTTAGACTATTAGCTGAAAGATTGAAGGGGATCACCATCCAAAATATAAATTCTACTGCTGTCGGTGGAGGTGTAGCTGAGATATTAAATAGGGTAGTTCCACTCTTAAAAGAGTTGGGGGTAGATGCCAGATGGGATTTTATCAAAGGAGGGGAAGAATTTTTTACAGTCACAAAGAAATTTCATAATGCCTTACACAGAAGACTTGTAAGTTTAGAAGATAGAGATTTTGAGATTTTTTTGGAGACGAGTCAAAGAAATATTGAGGAGACAGAAACTTATGGAGACATTGTTTTTATTCATGATCCTCAGCCAATTGCTTTAATAAAGAAAAAATCTAATAACAAGTGGATATGGCGCTGCCATATAGATATCTCCAATCCCAACCGAAAGGTTTGGAAGTTTTTGAGGGATTTTGTGGTTAACTACGATGCAATAGTATTCTCTGCTCCTAATTTTTCTCAAAAACTTCCCATAAGACAGTTTTTAATTTCACCTTCTATTGATCCTTTGAGTGATAAGAATAAGGAATTACCTCAAAATGTAATAGATTCAGTCTTAAAAAAATATAATATTCCCAAAGATAAGCCTATAATTACTCAGATCTCAAGATTCGATCGTCTCAAAGATCCCTTGGGAGTCATTGAAGCATACTCTTTAGTCGAAAAGTATATCGACTGTCAATTAGTCTTGGCAGGGGGTTTAGCTGAGGATGACCCAGAAGGAGTAAAAGTATTTGAAGAGGTAAAAGAGAAGGCAAAGAAAGATAAAAACATACATGTTTTGTTATTACCACATAATGACATTGAAATTAACGCTTTACAGAGAGCTTCAGCTGTAATTGTTCAGAAGTCTCTCAAAGAGGGTTTTGGTTTGACTGTTACTGAATCTCTCTGGAAGGCAAAACCAGTCGTTGCTTCAAATGTGGGAGGAATCCCTCTGCAGATAAAGCATAAATATTCAGGGTTATTGTGCCATTCTACAGAAGGATGTGCTTTTTCGATAAAGCAGTTTTTGAATTCTCCTGACTATGCAAATAGACTTGGCCAGAATGGCAGAGAACACATAAGACAGAATTTCTTATTGACTCGCCATCTAAGAGACTATATGTTACTTTTCCTTTCTCTTTATCATCCTCAAGATATAGTCTATCTTTAAGGTATATATGAAAATTCTCATTACAGGTGGTGCAGGATTTATCGGTTCAAATTTAGCTCTTGAGATCCAAAATAGATTCTCTAATTTTAAAATTACAGTCTTAGATGATTTTTCAATAGGAGTTAGAGAGAATTTGGAGGGATTTAAAGGTGAGGTAGTCAAAGGCAGTATAGAAGATACCAAACTCATCAACTCCTTGAAAAACAAGGGTTTTGAGATTATCTTCCACCAAGCTGCCCTCACTGACACAACTGTAGAAGATGAGGATTTGATGTTAAGAATAAACTTAGAAGGTTTTAAGAATATCTTAAGTTTGGGGAAAGCTTCAAATTCAAAAGTTATCTATGCCTCTTCAGCTGGTGTCTATGGAAATGGACCTGTCCCGATGAAAGAATCCCAACAACTTTCTCCTTTGAATACCTATGCTCTATCCAAGGTAAAGGCAGATCAATTAGCTATGGATTTTGCAAGAGCGCAAAATCTGGAGATAATTGGACTGCGTTACTTTAATGTCTACGGTCAAAATGAGGTTCATAAGAGAAAATCTGCAAGTATGATTTGGCAGTTATTCTCTAAGATGAGAGAAGGCTTGTCTCCCAAAATATTTAAATATGGAGAACAGTTGAGAGACTTCATCTATATAAAGGACTGTGTAGAGGCAAACATTAAAGCAATGGAAGTAACCGAAAGTGTAATCATAAATGTGGGGACAGGGAAAGCAGTTACTTTTAATCGGATAATCGAGATTTTAAATGGAGTTCTAAATACAAATCTTTCTCCTATCTATTTCGACAACCCTTATGATTTCTACCAGAATTTAACCTTAGCAGATACAAATCTATCAGAAAAAATCTTAGGATTTAAAGCAAAGTATACTATAGAAGAAGGAGCAAGAGATTATGTTGGAAGTAAATGATAAGAACTTTAAAGAAGAAGTCTTAGAGTCAAAGATTTTAGTCTTAGTAGACTTTTGGGCTGAATGGTGTGCGCCTTGTCAGAAAATAGCACCTCTCATTGAAGAGATAGCCAAACAGTACAAAGAGAAATTAAAGGTCTGTAAATTAAATGTAGAAGTCTCACCAAAAACTGCTTCTAGATACCAAATAATGAGTATTCCTACCTTAGCTATCTTTAAGGATGGTAGAATTATTGAGACAATAGTAGGAGTAGTCCGGAAGTCTTTAATTGAAGAGAAGATTGACCTTTATCTCTGAAAATTCTATAATGAAAAGATGGCTAAATGATTGATACAGAAGAAAAGAAGTTCAAATACATCTATGGGCCGGTATTCTCCTGGAGATTGGGGGTTTCCTTAGGGATAGACCTTTTAAGTAGAGAAGAAAAGATATGTTCATTCGATTGTGTATATTGCCAATTAGGAAAGACAAAAAATTTTACAGAGGAAAGAAAGAGATTTGTTTCTGCAGAGGAGATTGTAAAGGAGATAGAGTCCTTGTCTTCTTTGGAGGTTGATTCTATTACCTTTTCTGGGATGGGAGAACCAACAATAGCTGAGAATTTAGGTGAAATAGTAAGAAAGATAAGAGAGATAAGGAGAGAAAAGATTGCTATCTTGACCAATTCCTCTCTGATGGATAGAGAAGATGTAAGAAGAGATTTGGCTTTATTTGATCTTGTGATTGCAAAATTAGATACCTCTTCAGAAGAGTCATTTCAAAAGATAAATCGGCCAATGAGAGATATAAAATTTAGCCAAATCCTAAAAGGAATAGAAGAATTTAAAGACAAAACAAAGTTAGTATTGCAGATTATGTTTGTAGAAGAGAACAAAGACCAAGCTAAAAAATTAGCTGAACTTATAAGAAAAATTTCTCCTTCCCAAGTCCAGATAAATACACCTTTAAGGCCTTCTAAAGTGAGACCTCTTTCAGAAAAAATTATCTATAAAATAAAAGAGTATTTTAAAGGACTGAATACCATCTGTGTTTATGATGTAAAGAAAGAAAAAGTCTCTCCTTTGAATGAAGAAGAGATTTTAAGGAGAAGAGGAGAATTGTAAAATGTAAAACCCAATAACCCAAAAGAAAGGAGGGACGAGATTGGGGAGTGTAATTACAGCTCTAATCACAAAATCTCTAAAATCTTTACACTCCGGGAGTGTAAAAATAAACGGTAAACATAACCAAAAACAACCCAATAACCCAAAGAGAAAGGAGGGAAGTAACATGAGAAGTGTAATTACAGCTCTAATCACAATAGGAGTCTTTGTCTTCTCTTCAACTGCCGTTTATGCTACTGGTGATACCACCATAAAAGGAACTACCACTGATGCAACAAAAGCGAGTTTAAATGTAACCAATTCTTCAGATACAAGTCTTCTCTATGTGAGGAATGATGGTAA
>DDKR01000075.1 GCA_002340085.1 Candidatus Omnitrophica bacterium UBA2593 | reverse complement strand
CTAATAAGTCTCTTCCTAAGTCGGTTTCAGATAACTTCTCAGGAATAATTCTGTCTTCTTCATAAGGTGACATATTCACCCATAGGTCTTCTTCTGGGATAGTTAAGCCAGCTAAGAAGTACTTTACCAATTTCTCTGCTTCATCTCTGGCTACTACTTTATCATCTCCAGTATCAATAATAAACTCCATCTTTAGAGGGTCGGCTGGGTCAAATTTCATTCCTTTTAGCACAGGAAATGAGTAAGAAGAAGATAAATAGACAAATTCAGTGGGTTTAGGAAGTAAAAGTTCTTGAGCAAAAGAAAAACTGGGAAAGATTGTCTGGAAAAAGAAACAAACACCTATAAAAAGACTCATACCTTTAAAAATGGTTCTCTTAGGTTTCATCCTTCCTTGTATTATAGAGTTACCTTTTCATTTACCATTTCCACTCCCTGAGTGGAATAATCAACCGTTTACCGTAAGAAGTATCTTGTGTCGGATATCTGCCCATTCACAATCTGAAAAC
Organism: Candidatus Omnitrophica bacterium UBA2593; assembly: GCA_002340085.1. Classification (GTDB taxonomy): domain Bacteria; phylum Omnitrophota; class Gorgyraeia; order Gygaellales; family UBA2593; genus UBA2593. The sequence continues at coordinate 16,652 of DDKR01000075.1, read as the reverse complement.
GCTTTCTCTCTAATTAAATAAAAAAGCCACTGTACCTCCTCTTTTTAAAGAAGTACCGTGGCTTTACTTCTTTGGCCCTTTTGTGATAACAAGTATAGCATATTTTTTTCAATTTGTCAAGGGAACGAGAATAGGAGGTAACGTCAAGAAAAAAGTGTGTAATTGCCATTTTTATTATTTCCGTTGAGCTGATTAAACTTCTTTAAAAGGTGCTTCTTCCAATGGTTATTTAAGTGGTTGAAAATCACATAGATTATTCCTACCACAACTTGCCTCGTTAGTAAAGCAGTTCATAGTCTTTGTTCTGCGTCTTACCTCTCTAAACCCGACTTTGACAGATAGCATTTTTTCTCTGGACGAAAGGAAAGGTAAGTTTGTTACCACAAAGGGTATTTTTAGCTACTTTTTAGTTTTTAGGATTATGGATTTTTGAGGATTCTTGGAAGGTTTGTAATACCTACAAGATTTGGAGGATCTGGCGGTGTTCTTTGGAAGGTGTAGCTACCGAGATGTAACGATGACCTGCAATCTTGCTCTCTACTACTCTCAGAGTATCTAAGTAATTTCACAAAGATTTTGCAATATTCCTAATTATCCGATATAATCTCCTTGAACCTTCGGTTCATCGCTTATTGAGTTCTTATTAGATCAAGTATGGACTTTGTAAAGGACGAGATGCCTGTGCTCCGAATAGATTATAAAATGCTTCATCTTGCTCAAGGAGCTGTTGAGGTCTACCTATAATCAGCTTATTGTTTTCTTTGAAAAAATAAACTAAATCACAGGCCATTACCGTAGATAATCGGTGGGAAACAATAATTACCGTAGGGATTTCGAGAGTCTTTATCTGAGTAATTATTTTCTCTTCACTCAGAGAATCCATCGAAGACATCGCTTCATCTAAAATTAGAATCTTTGGCTTCTTAAGCAATGCCCGGGCAATGGCAACTTTTTGTTTTTGGCCTTCAGAAATTTTACAGGCATCTTCTCCAATTATGGTATTATAACCAAAAGGTAAATCTCTAACAAATTCATCTACGCCCGTTAATCTCGCTACCTCAATTATTTCTCTTATACTTGCCTTTTCTTTACCATATCCAATATTATTCTCAATACTATCATTCCACAAAAATGGTTCTTGTAATGCCACCCCAACCTGTTCGCTTATTACAGATGAATCTAATTCCTTTATATTATTTCCTTCGATAAATATTTCTCCCGCCCAAGGCTTATAGAGACCCAAAATCAGATTCAGTACGGTGGTCTTACCACACCCCGAAGAACCAACTAAAGAAACCATCCCTTTCTCTATATTAAATCCGAGCTTTCTGAGGATATATTCATTTGGCTGATATCCAAAACTCACCTCTTTGAATTCTATGCGTGGTTGGCTAAATATTATCTTTCTTTGCTTACTGCCAGCTACCTTCTGTACAAAAGACCTTTCTGTTAGAATCTCATCTAATCTTTTGCAAGACACAAGGCCAAAAGCTATTCTCTGCATAAAGAAAGCAATGTTATTCTGTAATCCAACTAGCTTGGTTAAATATAGCATTATAGCTGTAAGTGTACCAGCACTTATTCTACCTCTAATAACCTGATAACCACCAAAAAGAGTGATTAGGCCAATGACGATGCGGTGGAGGCTTCCTCCCGCAAAACCACTGATTATCTCTAACCTTATATTCTTTAAATCTATTCTTATTTTTTTAATTAAAGCCTTCAAATAGCTTCTTACCTCTGTCTTTTCTTTTCTGAATGCCTTAACTAAATAAATGTGAGAAAACACTTCCTCTAGACGCTTGAAAATATTTTGAGAAGTGCTGAGTAATTCCTCTAACACTTTACGCATCCTACGGGTAAGATAATAAACAGGTAAGTATAAAATTGGCGCAAGGACAAGAGAAAAAACAGCCATCTGCCAATCGAGATAAAATATAATACCCAGAATAAGGAATAATTGAGGAAAGATGTTGACAAGCTCCTCAGGAATAGAAGTAATAAAACCAACTACGCTTTCAACATCATAGTTAATTCTAAACATATGTTCGCCAGTAGATTTATTACGAAAATAATCTAAGGGAAGACTTTGGATATGTGTAAATACCTTTTTATTTAAGTCGAAATTTACTTTTAATTGCATACCCCTTCTTAAAAAAGAAACCATAACATTTATCAGGCCATTTAAAATAAAAACCCCTACGCCAATTATTCCTAAGATAATAAAGGTATTTAATTGCCTACCCAGAATTGCCTTATCTACAACTAATTTGCTAAGATAGGGATTAATCAGACCTACTAACATACTTAAGCCACTTAAGATAAGAATAATAATCTGTCTTTTACGGTAAGGAAGGAGTAATTTAAGAAATTTCGGGAGTAACTTAAATTGAGCTTTATTCATTTTTATTACGAATAAAATAAAACTTAAAAACTATCAATAATTGAAATCTTAAATTTTGAACTTGTCTGGTATCTGAATTTCATAAAACAGGCAATTAGCCCTTAAAATTTTTTCTCTTAGGCCAAATCCTTAAACTACTGACAGAGTTTTATAGAAAATCTCATCTTCCCAATCCCTCAAATCACCAAGGATAAAAAGGGCTTAGGAGACTGAGACATCTTCAACAGTTAAGAGGCATGGCTTAGACGGATGATCGACATACGTATAAACATTTTTACCCATACATGCAAACAACTCCCCTGGACCTATGTACTTCCAGGTACCCCAGATCGTCCCATAACTCCCTACACCAGTTGAATAGCAACCACACGTCAACACCGCCTGCTCGGGGTTGAGTTTTATTCGGGTGATTTCTGGTCTAAATTTTTGTTTCCTTGGCATTTTTACACCTCCTTTCACTTTACATCTTTCGTCTTCTCTTCTTTGACTGATTTACCATTTAACACTTCTTTTTTTCGCTTCACGCTTCACGCCCTAAGCTTAAGCTTTTAGCATCTGGCGTGTTACGCATTTGCGTCTAACCAAATCCCAAATCGCCAAATTCTCAAATCACCAAAAAACAAAAGGGCTTAAGAGGAGGTTAATCGGGTTTGGAGTGGACCGACACAGGGTATGCCTATGTTAGGGTCTCTTATAGTGCCGGCATATTTTGTGCTGAAAACCTCCATACACCGGTCGACTACCCCAGAAACGAATAAATAGTAAGAATCCTGCTCTCTGAAGGTTGATGTCGCCCCCACATAGTAGCAACTACACATCAACACCGCCTGCTCAGGGTTGAGTTTTATCCTTGTAACTTCAGGTCTAAATTTTGATTTTTTAGGCAATTCTACACCTCCTTTCACTTTACATCTTTCATCTTCTTAAGTCTTAAAGTATGTAGATTTTTGTAATTCATATCCCTCACAAACTCGATTACCTTTCTATTATTTACAAACCCTAAGCTATAACAAGGGATACTTTGAACGAGGTTTTGAGAGAATAAGACGATATTTTCTAAGCATTCCTTATCCCAGAAAGTAGGAAAGAGTGCAGGATAAAGAAAACCAAATGCCTCTTTTTTAGAAATCTGTCTTACAGTATTTTGAGGAGAATGATAGATAAAAAATATCTTCTCTAAAGGTGCTGACTCTATTCTCGAGGTAAGATAATCAGAAAATTCACCATGCCAAGGAGAACCGTAGATAAAGAATCTACCCTTAATTTTACGAATAATAATACGGTCATCATTTAGAACCATAGCTCTTGAATGTTTATGCCAGAGCTTAGCAGTAGTAGTTTTACCTGTACCAGATTTTCCAGTAAAAAGTAACCCTCTCCCATCCAAATCCTTTATTCCTACTGAATGGGTAAAGATACCTTTTTTTCTCAAGGCAAGGTAATTTATTAAGAGAACTTGTAAGAAATCATAGATGAGATCTGTAGGATACCAACACTGACCTTTGTGTTTCTTTGGTAGTAAGTAAGCTATAATCTGGTTAAGGTCCTCATTTATCAACATTTGTTGTTCTTTGTCTTCTAATAGAGTTCTATAAATGTAGGTTTTATCTTTCTTGAGCAGACACCAATTTTTACTGTTATCATCGGGATGAATGGTGGTAAAGAGATTCTTAGCTCCTGTAATTTTGGGTAATTCTTTAACTATCTCAACTTCTATTTTAATTTCAGGGTTATCTTTTCCTTCATAAAAGAAGTTATTGTATCTTTCTTCAACTTGAAGTATTCTTTCTTCTTCACTAAATTGTTCTAAAAGAAATTTACTTTGCATTTGGATGGTAATATCGGCAATTTTAAGTTTAGTAGAGTATCTTTTCATTCTATTCTGTCCTCCTTTTCTCTTTAATTGTCCGGTCAATTATTATCTTATAGGCGGTATTTAAATAGGACTCTAACTCCCAAGAATAAATACCTTTATTATTCCTACAAGCATTGATAGTTTTCATACCTCTATCCTCTTTGCCAATCGCAACATAGGATAGACCTAAAGAAAGTTTTGCCTTTATGTGTTTTGGATTAAGTTGGAGTGTTTTCTTATAATATCTAATCGCTTTATTGAAATTACCTCTCAACCAATAATAATGTGCTACTATGTAGTTAATATCAGGATCGCTGGGAAACCTCTTAAGATTTTCAAATACATCGTGTAAATACCATCTTCTCTTTTCTATTCTCTTCTGAGCATTTCTTAATATATCTAAGTGGTGAAAAGTGACTTTACTATCTCCTATCTTATCTATTCTGCCTCTTAATGATTCATGAACTGTTGAATACACAGATCCAGAATAAAAGATCTTTTCATTATTTTTAAACAGCCGTACCATAGTATTTAGAGTATAAAAATTTGTAGAAGTCTTTTGAAAAATGTCTTCTAAGTTAATGCGAGGATCTAAGTAATGCCTAAGAAAGATTCGATAGGCAATATATCTATTCTTAGAAGATATTAATTTTCGAATCTTCTGGTAGTCTCTTATATCGATAAATTCATCTGCATCGATACAAATTATCCACTCTGTGTTACATTTAGAAAGAGTAAAGTTGCGCGCTCGAGATTCATCTCCATCCCATTTATAATGGAACAGCTTTAATTTAAATTTTTTGACTATATCTATTGTACTATCTGTAGATCCTGTATCGGTAATTACGATCTCATCGGCAATAGGCTGGATATTCTGAATTACCTTCTCAATGAACTGCGCTTCATTTTTGACGATCATTGCAACACCAAGAGAAGGCATATAATACCTATCTTCCAAATAAAACCTTTCCTCTTTTTAAAGCATTGTTTACTAAAGGAATATCTTCTCTTACTTCTTTACATGTATAGACAAAAATATCTACCTCTAAACCAACATCTTGAAAATATTCTTTAAAGGGTGATGGCCGGTCAAAAAATCGAAGTTTAGAGTCATCTACTATTATGAGGATATCAACATCGCTCGATGGTGTCTCTCTCTTATCTGCTGCTGAACCAAAGAGAACTATCTTTTTAATCAAAGGATACTTTAAAATCAATTTTTTTATTGCCTCTTCAATTCTCTGTTGTAGTAACTCTTTATCCAACCAAAAGATTCTCGCAGAATTGTAGAATCTTTTCTGAATTATTGATTGCATCCTGTGCATCTTCTCCAGTTATGTATTCAGCAGGAATATCAGATAGCCAGCCATTTGGATATCTGGCAGGAATGTAGAATCTATCTAAAGATTTAGCTCTATCTATTAGATCTTCAAAAACTTCTATCTTTTCTGTTAACCCTCTTAACAAATTACTTACAGAGTATGCCTGTCCTTCAGCTCCAAGTTTTTGGTAAACTGCCTTGATAGTCTTTCCTGAGGCTTGCTGAGCAATAAAACAAGCCCACTCAAAAAAACTATTTTTCAGTAGTGTCTTAGCGGTCTCTAAGTCTCTTTTTGCCTGCCTGAACCAATCACTACTTCTCTCCGGCATTGCTCACCTCCATTTGGACAGTGATTCTATATCTGTATTCTGCTTGTCTCCGGCTCTCTGGATCACATCTGGTAAAGGTCCTATTATAGAGCCAAGATTTTGCAGGACACCATTTACAATAAGATTCTAACTTGCACTTATCGCACTGATAATCTTCGTCTAGTTTAATATTTGAGACTAATTCTTTCAGTCTCTTCCAAGTCTTCTTCAGATCTTCATATTGAGTTTTACTGCTTGTCGATATTTTATACTTTGGCCAGTCTATCATCAAGCACATCTTCAATTCTCCTAAAGGTGTAATCGCTACCTGAGATTGACCTACACCACACTTAAAAAGATTAGTACCATCCAACTGTTGTTTATCAAAGCTATACTCACAGTTTAATGATTCAACACCTTGACAATCTGATAGTTTGCTTTTTTCTATTCTGTTCTCTCTTTCATCTTTCATTCTTAGTGCCCTGTATTTAAACGGTTCTTCTGAACCATTTAGGCATACTGAAAGCATATCATCTAAGCGGTGAAGAGCGCCTAATGAAGCAGCAAACTCTTCTATTTGATTCATCTCAGATTCATTCTCCTTTAGCAAACAACTTTTGAAGCCTAAGTTGACTTGATCTTTATTTAGAAGTTCGATTGCTCTAAAAGTCTTCTCCCGTGAACCTATTACACCAGTAATCTTCTCAAAGACTTTTCGACTCATTCCAGGAAGAGTAATATCTACTTTGTTAGGTCTAAGCTGCTGTAATTCAGCAGCAATCTTTTTGTTAATCAATGAGCCATTAGTATAAATAATTACTTCAAAACCACACCTCTTAGCATACCATAAGATATCCATTATATCTTTTCTTACAAATGGTTCTCCACCTGTAAAGCCTAAATAAAAACAGCCAGCATCTTTGAGTTGGTCTAAAATAGAAAATATCTCTTCTGTTTTAAGTTCTCCATATTTTCGATAACTAAAAGGTATATAGCAATGTGGGCATTTAAAGTTGCATCTATAGGTCAATTCAAACATTACTCTTAAAGGAAATTTTTTTTCTTTAGCTGATTTGTGTATCCTTTGCCAGAATTTATGATAAGATTGGGTTTTCATTTTGATATTTTGATATTCTCCTCTGCATCGGTAATCCGTAATACTGACATCTTCAAGAAAGAATCTCGTCTCTCAAAGACCAAATTGCCAAATCATCAAAAACAAAAGGGCTTAGGAGCTGGTATTCTCCACGGTTACCATGGGCACACAGTACTTCTCCTTGCCCCCTCCCGCCCAGCAATACGCTATACCCAACTCTAAGTGTGCAGGGACATTAATCTAGCCGTAGCCCCCGACATCGTAACACCAACACGTCAACACCGCCTGCTCTGAATTGAGTTTTTCTTGTAATCTCTGGTTTGAACTCTGGTTCTTTAAACAATTTACACCTTATTTCTTAGAATCAAAAAGGTAGCTCTGGCTGGAAGACTATGCGCTCTATTTTATCTTCTTTTATCTTTTTGATATTTACCGGATTCTTATAAAAGGTAGTATTACCTCGTTTATAGATGATCTTAGGGATAGCTTTTTTCCGCAATACATCATAGTATCTTTGGCACTCCTTATAACAGACATTAATACGATATAATCTTTGAAATTTTGATTCCATTGGACAAAAACGACTTATAGAAATATACACATAGGGTGTGTATAGAGATTTTTTAAACTTGATTCCTTCTAAGTCCAATCCCTGAATAAGATTATTTAACTCTACTCTTTTTATGCCAAATTTAGATAGAAAGTCTTGAAAGAGAAGAGAGTTTATATAAGAGGCTTTCATCGCCTTCTGGTATTGTTGTTTTGGAGGCTGATGAACAATTATCCTGATTTTACCATCTTTACCTTTAATTGGAAAGGGTAATTGTTTCTCTAATACTCTTTTCATAGCAGGATCTCTCTGCTGTCTTGTTAGGAGCCTTCCTAAAGTAAGCTCAAAATATCTGCCAAAATCATTATAAAGATATTCTAATACACCCCAATCATTTACTACTATCTCACAAGCTGTTTTTCTTCTTTTAAGCCAAAGAAAGAGTTCTGCCAGTCTCTTTAGCCCCCTTTCTGTAACGAAAGGTGTAACTAAAGTAAATCCTAAATTATTTTCTCTGGTAAATCTTAAGATTTTTTCTGTATCCTTTAGGTTAGGAATAAGGTTTTGACAGAATTCTACTCCCCAATAGATCCTTTGATATTCTCTCTCTTTAAAGTATTTTAAATTATCAAGTTTAGTTATGTGGATAGCTTTTTCCATCTATAGAAATACTGAAGGATAATAACAATCATACTGGTTGCATTTCACTTTAAAAGTTTTTTTAAATAGATACTTACATCTTTCTATATAGTCTCTTTTTGAGATCTTATTCTTATTTAAGAGATCCAAACATTCTCTAATGAATTTAGTTGCTTTTATTTTTTCTTCTGTAGGTAGATTTCTATCTAAAACCTTCAAGTTAGTTATACCTATCTCTTTAAAGTCGTATATACTACATGCACCACAACCCTCAATATGCTTCTTATTCCAAAAAGAGAATGGTCTTATATTTCCAATCCTTTTATTGTTTTCTAAAGATATTCTTTCTCTACGAAAAGAAGTACGACAACCTCCTCCATAGCCACGATTTGGGAGCCGGGAGGTAGTAAAAAAATACACACCTTTTTTACCCTTACCTTCTTTCTTCATACCTCCAGCTTGTTCTTTGCAATAAGTACAAAATCCATCTACAAAAAAACATAGATCGTGGATAATAAATACCTCATACTCTATGGATCTATCAGAACTTACTATCTTTTCTATCTCATATAGAGTCATTGCCCGTGGAAAAACTATCCTTGTTGCACCTAAACGTTTATAGAACTTTACAGCCAGACTATTAAAAATAACCGCATCAGTACCAATAACTACATCTTTATTTTTTAGTAAGTATTTTAATTCATCAAACTTATTCCTTGATCTACATAAATTCGTATCTAATAAAATTGGATCAGCAAGAATTATTCCATCAGCTCCTATATCCAATATACTCTTAACAATTCTTTCGGCTATACTGTATTGTTGCTCTAAATAAAAAAAGGCATTTACAGCCACATGAACTTTTACTTTGTACTTGTGAGCAGTAGTTATTGCTTTTTCTAAATCAAGCAGTCTTATAAAATTTGCTCCTGTAGAACGTTGATTCAAACAGAAATCCTTATATTTTCTTCTCCAGTTGTAAGGCTCTATTCCACAGAATAACTCATCTGTTCCTGCCTCACATAAAGACTTTACTTCTTTCTCATGAGTTAAAGGAGATTTTATCTTCATTCTAAAAATTGTCTTTCTCTTGTCAATCTTCTCTAAATCTTTAATTCCTATTGCTATTTGTGCTTAAATCTCTTCTTTGGCTTCCTGTATTTTATAATCACATATCTAATTATACCGTCTCTTGTTTTAGGCTGACAAGCAGTTTTTAAGAAATATCTTAGAATACCAAGAATTTATCGAAGTGAAACGCAAGGAGTGAACCTGCCCCATCGAAATTTAAAGGAAAAAGAAGATGAACTTACATACTCTCATAAAAAATGCAAAGATGAAAATGATAGTTGATGTCCTCTCTAATTTCTTCTTGAAACCAAATTAAGGATTACTTTTAAAGGGATATAAAGTAGACGGCCTTTATAAAAGAGATCTGTCCTTCTATTATAAGGGGTAAGGCCATAATATTTAGCAAACTGCTCATATGGAATATTTAAGATATAATCTATCGGCTCCCAGAGATTATCGTACAATAGAAAATGTGCCTTTAGGTAGAGACTTTTACCCCGGATATTCTGTTGTGGCAGAAAAGTATTTTTCTCTATAAACCTTTGAATTATCCTTCTCTTTAAGGTATGCACATTTAAACCCTTCCATACATATTCAGGTACATCTATCTTAAAAAAGAGGTTAACTTGACAAAGAGCAAAATATATCGTTGAACAAAGTCTTAATTTTTTACTTTCACCCAAGAGATAATTCCAGTCAAAAGTAGATTTATATTTATCTAAAAGCAGTGCCATATCACAGACATTTCTCAAAGATAAAGTTGTACCAAATCGGCGTTGATGTAGGGCTAAAGCAAAGAAGGTATCCTCAGGAGAAAGCAATTTTACGCTTTTACCTTGTATCATAAACTCTCTCAGTCGACCAAACATCTCAGGCAAAAGCCTTCTTCTGTATCTGCGATAATCGAGATCCCAATGTAACTCAACAATATGAAAATGATTCCTCGATTCTTTTTTTGTCTGTTCTGTTAGAAAATTATCTGACAGACTATACCTTTCTTCTGATGGACCAAAAATAAAGTGATACTGTTTCTTTCTCCAGTATTCCTCTCTTAAACCTTCTAAATTTTTCTTATATCCTAACTCCTCTAATATCCTAATCGCTTCTTCCAAGCTTTCTTCTTTAACCAAGATATCTATATCTGCACTTGGCCGTACAGGATACTTTAAATATAAATCCTCTAACAATGCAACACCTTTAATCGGAATCAAGGTTATTTTTCTCTCCTCAAAGAGATCATATAAAACTAAAAATTCCTGCTCAAGTTGCAAGATATGATTTAAAGAGTAATAATAAGTTGCCTTTAAGGTTTGGTTTAAGTCTTCAGGTAATAGAGATAAGTGATCTTTTAAAACAGGATAAACAAAGGGTGTTAATCCATGGTAGATGATCATCTCTTTAAATTTCAACCAATCAATATCATCTTTTTCAATTAAATCTAAGATATTACTTTTTTGGTCAAAAGCTATCTCTTTGGCTATACCCAAAACTAATTCTGTTTCAGGGGTCATTTTAGACATAGATTTATTAAATTATAACCTTCTTTGGACTCAATTATCTTTAAAAGACAACGATTCTGTTCTCTCTATTTTTTATCTTCATTATCTTTAATCTCTCTAAAGATTCCCGGATATCTTAGAGGAATTTCTTCTCCAGAAATTAGCTGGACAAAAGAATTAAGAAGCAGAGTCACTGTGAGCAGGAAAGGGAGCGAGTCTTATAGGAAAACCCCCGGGTAGCGGATATATCGGATGTGAATGTGCATTGGTATGTATAATTTGCCTTCCTTCATGACAGAGAGCTGTCGGATGAGATCCCTCTATAACCCAACCAGTAGCATACCTTGCGCCTGCATTATAACAATTACAATTCAACACCGCCTGCTCAGAATTGAGTTTTATACGGGTAATCTCAGGTCTAAATTTTGGTCTTTTAGACAATTTTCTCACCTCCTCCCCGATTTCGTTCTCTTTATCTTTTTGAATCTTTGGCTAATGAGACTTTTATAGCAGAGACTTGTTTGTCTTTGTCTAATGAGACTTTTAAGTCTGACTTTGTCTAATGAGACTTTTAAGTCTGACTTGTTTGTCTCATTTGAATTAAATTTGTTTTGCGTTTTGTATTTCTTGGATGTAATCTTTCTGCTGCCGCCTCAGCTAACTTGCAGTAATGTTCTACTGGAGCTTCTTCATCGCCAGTTTCTAAATAAGCTCTTGCTGGACAATAATAGCAGACTGGACGAAGCTTACAATCTTTGCATTTAGAATTAGTCTTAAATCTCTGATTTAAAATCTGGTAAGGAAATCGATAAAATCCTTCCCTGAAGGGAGTGGTCTTCAGATCGATACTAAATTTTTCGGTAAACATACAGAATTTTAATCTACCAAAAGGGTCAATAAAAAAGTGATTTGCCCAGCTATTACAGTGATAGAGAAAGGACTTGCCTCTATTTAACTTCGGAAAATTACTATGTAAACCTTTCTGGTATTCTTTCCAGATATCTACATCTTGTCTCTTGGCTTCTTCTAACTCCTCAAAATTGAGTCTATATTGGCAAGGAGTCTTATCTCCATTTAATCGAGGATAGATCATTGAATCGTATTTAAAGTAGTATCTATTCTCTGAAGGTTTACCCAAAAGTTTCTCTGTCCACCTCTTTATCTTACCAATCTGGTGCTTATTTATTTTGAGACAGTTCGTCTTTAAGATTAAAGGGAACTTCTTTTGAGTTAGTATCTTAATATTCTCAATGACCTTAGAGAAAGAGTCTTCTATCTGAGTAATTGCCTCATAGGTATCTTTAGTAATACCATTTAAGGTAATCTCAATGGAATAAAAGGGAGATTTTATTAAATTGTTGATAATTTTAGGAGTAAAGCCATAAGCATTGGTAAAGAGAGTGATGATAAAACCTTTTCTTACTGCATAAGAATAAATCTCTAAGAAGTCTTCTCTAACTAAAGGGTCTCCACCACTAATGGTAAGCCAAAGACATCCCTCTTTATGAATCTCATCAAGGATCTCTTTCCATTGCTCAGTATCTAATTCTTTATCTTTATTTTCTGAACCCTTACAATAACAATGGATACAATTTAAATTGCATCTATAGGTAAGTTCAATTAAACCACCTAAGGGAGAAAATTCCTTTTTATTAATTAGCCTGCCATAGAGAGGTCCTAAGTTCCTTTCTTTCATGGTATATTAGACTGGTATTTCTGGTTCATAAACAGTTCTATCTACACCTAAATCTTTTAGTTCTCTGATTGGTAGACAAAGATTTTTATAAAACTGAGTATTGCCTTTTAAATATATTACTTTGGGCATAGTAGAGTGCCTTAATTTAAAAATGTATTTCTGACATTGTCTCTGACAAGGTTTAATTTTAAGTAGAGATTTATTCTCTTCATCGCAACCAGTCGTAGGACAGAAAAAAGTAGTAGTGATGTAAACATAAGGAAAGTATACTGAGGCAGAAATTTTATCTTTGGGTAACTCTAAAGATAATCCTTGAGCAATATTATCTAATTCTATCCTCTTTATCTGATGACGGATTAAAAAATCATGGATAATAGGAACACTTGAGACATTGGAACCTTTATAATAATAGTCTAAATTTAAAGGTAGTTTCTTCTGAAAAACTAAAATTCTTCGTTTAGGATTTTGGGGATTTTGGATAAGTTTGGATTTTGCATCTCTTTTAAGCAATTTTACCAATCTCGGTCCTCTTTTTTGTTTAGTAAGTAATCTACCTAAAACTGGAATAAGACCAGAATATCTTTGATTAATCAAATTCAAGACTCCCCAATCATTGATAATAACTTCACTTTTAATCTCTCTATCTGTCAAGAATTTGAATAGTATATCTAATCTTTCTAAACCAAAATCAGTAACATAAGGAGTAACGAAAGAAAAATTCAGCCGTTTTTTTCTAACATAAGATAGCACTACTTTTAGCTCATCGGGCGTAAGGATTAACCTCTCACAGAATTCTCCACCATAATAAAGACGGCTATATCTGTGATCTACATATTTTAATTGCTCAAGTTTGGTAATAAAGATGGCTTTCTCCATACACCTTCCTACTTAGAACTTCTGGATGATAACAGTTATTGCCTCTACATCTTTCTTTATATTCAAAGGTCTTCTGATATAGACTTTGAACTTTGCTAATATAGTCTTGTCTATTTATTTCTCTGCCATCTTCTAAAATATCTAAACATGCGCGGATAAACTTTGTACTCTCTAATCTTATCTGAGGATTTAATTGTCTGCCTACGACCTTGATAGATTTAACTTTGGTGTGCATAATAATATCGTATATAGCGCAAGCACCACATTCTACACCATCTACTAATTGTTTATAGAATGTAGGTCTAACTATAGAAGTGTTTATCTTTTTCTTTGATTCAAAGTCAAAAGCTTCTAATGAATACTTAAGACAACAGGCATCGGCTTGAGTTTCTATATCAAAAGCAGTAGCAATGTAAAACCTCTCATCTTTCTTCCAATCTTTCTTAGAAATATCTTCTAATGAATCTCGGCTATATGTATGTAAAAATGTACAGAAGCCATCGATGTAGACACATAGAGTAGTAAAGATAAATACCTCAAAGTCTATATCAGAAAAACTTTCTGAAAGTCTGCGCATAGATTCAAAGGTTGTCTGACGGTCTAAGATTATGCGCGAAGCCCCTAATTTTTTATAGAAATCTACTGCTTGAGAATTAAATACTGTGCCACCTGTAGAGATGTGAAGTTGTTTCTTTGTCTTCAGCTTTCTCAAAGTCAACAATAACCCTATATCAGCCACAATAAAACCATCTAAATCTATTTTTTCTAACTGTTCAACGATTTCAAGAAGCAAAGGATATTGAGAATTAACATATAGACCATTTAAAGTCAGATATACAGGTACATTTTTTCCATGGGCTAAATCAACTGCCTCTTTTAGCTCTTTTAAATCACCAAAGTTACTACCTTTTCCTCCTTTACGCTCAAATTCTAAAGAGGTGTATCTCTCTATCCATTTAGGAGAAAGATAGCCACAATATAACTCATCTGCTCCTGCTTCAATTAAAGGAATTACTTCTTCTTTTCCCCTGAAAGGAGAGATAACTTTTAATACCCTCATATTTCTTTTTGCAATGGGCTATCTGATCTATAGCTGAAAAATAAATCCAATCCCTAAACCTATTAAAATGATCCCTAAAATTTTCAGTACTAACTTATACTTCTTTTCATCTAACTGCAATCTTCCTCGGCCTACAGCAAAACTTACCAATGAATACCAACTAAAATCCGCCAACCAATGGCCTAAAGCAAGACTAACTACACCTATGGCTCCAACCCGTAAACTACGGGACAATAAAGAAGCACCTACACTTACCCACCAAGTAGGAAAAGTAGGATTAAAAGCAGTAAAGAATACTCCTCCTAAGATTAAGCTTAGTTCTTTTGTAGATTTATGTCTGTAGGATTTAGCATTTTCTACCTTTAATTGTGGGGTTTTAAGGATAATGTGTAAGCCTATCAATACTAAAACTCCTCCTCCTAATACAGATAAAAGATTGTGTACTACTTTTGAGCCAATAGCTTGCTTTAGCCCTAATAAGAGTAGAGTAATCATTACTGCCTCAATAAATATATGACCTGAAACTATTAAAAGAGCATCTCTTGCTCTTCCTTTTAAAATACGAGAGATAGTGTAGGCCAAAAGAGGACCCGGTAGCATTGCTCCTGAAAGTCCTACTACAAACCCCATTACTCCTAAGGAAAAATAATCCATCAAGCCTCATGAAGATGTTACTTCATTATTCCAACCCAGAATACAATTTCCATGTATAATACCTCTTTCTGGAGCAGAATCGATATACAATCTACCTATACAAGGTAAATTAGTATATCCCGGCCAATGTATCTCTGGCCAGTGATTTCCAGAAAAATACTCATGTTTCATTCCTGAAAAAAAACAACTACACTGTAACACCGCCTGTTCTACATTGAGTTTTATCCGGGTGATTTCTGGTCGAAACTTTGATCTCTTACCCCTTCTTACCTTTCCAGTCATTTAAACCTCCCCTGAAAACATAGTGCAAGAATTTTCTTACACTGTAATGATTAATAAATCTACCTCTTCTAAGATTTGAGAGATCCTTAAATCAACCTCCCCTACGTGCCCTTTATAAGCAACACATCATACAGTCTGATCCCCGGCTCCCCAATCTCCTTCAGAGTGCATCCTAAGTTATAGGATCACTAAGGGGTTTGATAAGAGGCAGCCGGTTTCTTTACAATGTAATCTCTATTTTCTGAAAGAACTCTATAAATTATGGTCGCTAATCTTCTTGCGGTAGCTACTTTTGCCTGGTTTGAACCTTTGGTTCTTTTTATGCGCTCATAATAGCATCTTAGGTAATTGTCCTTATTTATTGCTGGCCAGATAGCTTCAATTAAAGCCCATCTTAGGTATTTGTTACCTTGTTTGGTAATCTTCCCATGAGTAAGTCTTCTGTCTGAAGCATAGGTAGAAGGAATAATTCCAATGTAGCCAGCAAATTTCTTCTCTGTAGGAAATCTCTTTATATCATCGATCTCATAAGCAATTAATACAGAGAAGAATTTACCGATACCAGGGATGGTCTTTAACCTTTCTGTATAACGATGCTTTTGAGACAATAGTTCTACTAAGTAATCACTTCTACTGATTCGTTCATTGAGGTTATCTAAAAGGATAAGTTGTTCTTTAAGGAGTCTATTATCAGGAGAAGGAAGTTCTAAGGAACTAAGCCAATTTCTTCCTTGTCTACCAAAGAGATCAACTACCTCTGGTTTATCTTTGATCTCTGGATGGCGCTCTAAGAGTATGAAGATTCTATTCTTGGTCATTGTACGAAGTCTTATAAAAAACATCCTTTGACGCAAAATATCCTTTGCTTTTCTTGTTTCTTTACAAGGAACATAGGCTTCTGGGATGAGATCTGCTCTTAAGAGATGTGCTAAGATTTTAGAATCGATTTTATCAGTCTTAATCTTAGCCTCAGCAATTGCTTTTACTTTGTAAGGATGAGCTAACTTTACTCTATCTATTTTCTCCTCTAGCAACTCATACATAACCTGCCAGTTTCTCACCTTTCTCTAAGACAGCAATTGTCTTACCATTAGCAGAGGATTCCAAGAATTCCTCTATGGCTTCTCTAGTGTTAGATATGCTTGCTTCTTTTATTTTTCTTCCCTTTCCATCCATACAAGTCAAATGACTAAACCTCCTATGGTAATCTACACCTATGTAATACATTGTGCACCTCCTCTTTGTTTTGGATGTAGACAGCTAGAGTTTATTAATTAACCTTAAAAAACCTACTACATCCTTTAAATCTATTCTATCACAAGGGGTGCACTATGTTTTCAT
>DDKR01000029.1 GCA_002340085.1 Candidatus Omnitrophica bacterium UBA2593 | reverse complement strand
CCCCAATCGATGAAAGAGAGAGTCTCTATTGAAGGAAGAGAAAATTTAGATGAGGCCTTGAGTAAGAAAAGAGGAGTGATTCTGGTGAGTGCACACTTTGGAAATTTTCCCTTGATGCTTACAAAATTGAGTTCAAAAGGATACAAAGTAAATGTCATTGTTAGGCATATGCGAGATAAAAAGATAGAAGAGTATTTTGAGAAGATGCGTAGGCAACTAAATATTCAATCAATCCATACTCAGCCAAGAAATGAATGCATTAGAAAGAGTATCGATACTCTGAGAAGAGGTGAGATCCTTTGTATCCAATTAGATCAAAATTTTGGAGCAAAAGGTGGTGTGTTTGTGGACTTCTTTGGAAAAAAAGCAGCAACAGCTACAGGGCCGGTTATATTCTCTCTAAGGACAAAGGCACCAATTTTACCTGTATTTATCAGCAGACAAAAAGATGATACCCATAAGCTTACTATTGAGCAAGAACTAAAGTTACAAGAAAGAGAGAACTATGAGGAAACCTTAATCTTTAACATTCAGAGAATTACAAAGATCATCGAAGGTTACATCTGCAAATATCCAAGTGAGTGGAGTTGGATACACAAGAGATGGAAGACACAATTTCATGGTTAGTAACAAGCCAAGTAAGGAGGTGAAGAATGCCGGAAGAATTAAAACCTGAAGAAAAAAAAGAAGAGGAAGAACCTAAGAGAGAGAAAGCAAAAGCAGTAGTTAAGACCATTCTAAAGGTAATTTTAGGTATTGTCTTAATTGCTTTAGGTGTATGGCTTGTTTGGATTTGGCGCAGAGATTTATTGATGGTAATCAAAGGTTGTTTAGGATTATTTCTTGTTCTTGCAGGTATAATTACTTTAGCCATAGCCAAAGAATAATTTTTAATCCCACCCTCTTTTAGAGGGGGGGAGGCTTCATTATGTTTAATACTCGTAAGATAAAGAGTGTTTTTATTGCTGAAGTCCTGCGCAGATTTTTACCTTTACTGTCCAATCTCTCTAATAAAAATTTAGTAAGACTCACTCATCTTGGTGAAAAGATTTTGGTAAAGAATGATCTTTTGATCCAAGCAGCAACCCAAAAGATAAGAGAGTGTTTCCAAGAAGGTCATCCCTGTGTAGATTTGGCCAGAAGGATCCTTAAAGATTTAAATCCAAATTGCAAGAAGAAATTGCTCGATTGTTTCTTCTTAAATTCTGTATTTGAAGGAGTAGAAAAATTTAAAGAATTCGAAGATAAAGAAGGATTTGAGCCTCCTTGGTTTCTGGTCTTATCACCTACTATGCGTTGTAATTTAAACTGTGTGGGTTGTTCAACAAGAAGATACACAAAAGATGATGATCTACCTATAGAGATAATCGAACACCTCTTAGAAGAAGTAAGAGAGATGGGAATCCATTTTATTACCACCCAAGGTGGAGAGATGTTCTGCTATGAGGAGATGTTAGATGTCTATAGGAGAAATCCAGATATCTATTTTCAAGTCTATACAAATGGGACATTGATCAATAAAAAGATGGCTAAACTCTTAGCAAAATTAGGAAATGTTGCTCCTATGGTGAGTTTAGAAGGACTCCAAACTGAGACAGACACAAGGAGAGGAAAAGGTGTATTTGAGAAGGTAATAGAGTGCTTTGATAATTTGAGAGAAGAAGGTATCTTCTATGGTGCTTCAGTTACTCAAACAAGAGAAAATTCAGATACGATCCTCTCTGATAGATTTTGGGAGTTCCTTTTAGATAAAGGATGTTATGTTGTTTGGGTCTTTCAGTTCTTGCCTATCGGCAAAGATCCCGAACCAAATTTTATGCCTTTACCCGAACAGCGCGCAGCTTTAAGAGAAAAGGTAAGAAAGATACGTGCTAAGTTTCCTATCTTCATTGGTGACTTCTGGAATGATGGTCCTTATGTAGGTGGATGTATCGCTGCAGGAAGAAGATATATACACATAAATCATAAAGGAGATATTGAACCTTGCGCATTTGTTCATTTTGCAGTCGACAATATAAAAGAAAAATCTTTAAGAGAGGCTTTGAAGTCACCCTTTTTTAGATACTTAAGAGAAAGACAACCTTTCAGTGACGGAAACTTATTGACTCCCTGTATGATTACCGATGAACCCCAAATTCTTCGTGAGGCAGTAAGAAAATATGGGGCAAAGCCAACACATGAAGGAGCAGATGTTATTCTAAATGGGGTAATAAAACAAGGTTTGGATCTATATTCACAGAGGATCCATCAAATCTACGATCCTTTATGGGAGAAGAACAAATAGATGCTTTCACTAATTGCTCGTAAAATCTACAGATGTCTTGCAGTAATCTTTCCAGTCATCTACTACTTTACAGACAAATCTACAATTCTTACCATCCTAATAATTTTTCTAATTTTTTTATTAATCTTAGAATTTCTTCGCTATAAGTTTGCAGAGTTAAATGAAAAGATATTTAAAATTGCAAAGATATTTTTAAAAGAAAAAGAAAAGAAAAGAATCTCTGCAACAACTGTAGTTATCTTTTCTATCCTTTTGACTGTATTCCTCTTTAGGGAACCCATTGCTATATATTCAGTACTATTCTTAATATTCGCTGATGGAGTATCAGCAATTATTGGTACAAAATTTGGCAGAATAAAGATATTCAGAGGAAAAACATTAGAGGGATCTTTGAGTTTTCTTATTACTTGTTTATTCATTGGTATTCTATTCTATCCAACGGCAATTTCTTTACCTTTTAGAAAGATCTTTGCGGGTGCTCTTGCTGCTACATTTGTAGAGCTATTACCTTTTGATGATAATCTAACTATTCCTTTGGCTTCAGGCCTTGCAATGTGGCTGATCCCATGATTTTGGAGAGATTATTCCACTTAAAAGAGAACAAAACAAACATTAGAACAGAGGTAATCTCTGGAATCACTACCTTTATGACTATGTCTTATATTATCTTCGTTCAACCAGCAATCCTTTCTAAATGTGGGATGGATTTTGGAGCAGTAATGGTTGCTACTTGCCTTGCCTCGAGTATAGCTATATTCTGTATGGGGTTCTTAGCCAATTATCCTATTGCTTTGGCACCAGCAATGGGACACAATTTCTATTTTGTTTTTACAGTCTGTTTAGGATTAGGAATTCCGTGGCAGATAGCATTGGGGGCAAATTTTATCTCAGGAGCTTTATTTATTCTACTCTCTTTCTGGGGATTAAGAGAGACATTGGTAAACTGTGTTCCAACTTCATTAAAGAATGCCATTGCAGTAGGAATAGGTTTATTGATTGCTTTCATTGGATTGGTATGGGCAGGAATAGTGGTTGAGGCTCCGGGAACGCTCATTGGCCTAGGAGAGTTAAATAATCGTTGTGTTTTGTTATCTCTATTGGGAATTACTATCATCTCTATACTTATGTGTTTAAAGGTAAAAGGAGCGATCCTTATCGGTATAATCTGTTCTTCTATCTTAGGATTACTTTTTGGAATGACGAAATACTACGGAATAGTTGATCTCCCTCCTTCTTTGAAGCCTACTTTCTTAAGATTAGATATCTTAGGTGTATTTTCTAATCTTAAGACCCTGTTAACTGTAATCTTTATCCTTTGGTTCTTAGATGTCTTCGACACCGTAGGAACTTTAATCGGAATAGGTGAACAGGCAGGATTTATTGATGAGAAAGGAAGATTCCCTAAGGCAAAACAGGCTTTATTATCTGATGCAGTCGGTACAGTAGGAGGTACTCTTTTAGGAACTTCTACAATTACCAGTTACATTGAATCTGCTTCAGGAGTAGCTTGTGGTGGAAGGACGGGCTTAGCTAACCTTGTAACAGGAATTCTATTTTTGATTGCTCTATTCTTTTATCCTTTAGTTAAGATGATTGCTACGCCATACAATGAAAATTTCTATCCTATCATTGCCTCTTCCTTAATCATTGTAGGATGTTTAATGATGACGAATGTACGTAAGATAAAATGGGATGATTTTTCAGAGTCGATACCCGCATTTCTAACTATTGTAATTATGGCTTTGAGTTTTTCTATTACTGAAGGAATTGCTTTTGGATTTATCTCCTACTCTCTATTGAAATCGATCTCAGGTAAAGCAAAGGATGTCCATTACTTGATATACATATTTTCAGGATTATTCATCTTAAGATATCTGTTCTTAAAATGAAGGAATTAGTCTTAAAAAGAGAAGTAATTGTAGACAGGACTATTTGTAGAACAATTGGTGTAATCACATTTACACTCCTTACTTGTTTTGGTGCATATATTCGTATACCTTTACCGTTTACACCTGTTCCTATAACTTTGCAGACATTCTTCGTTCTATTATCAGGTGCGGTGTTGGGCAAATTTGGGATAAGCAGTCAATTAGGTTATATAATTTTAGGAGTTTTAGGTTTACCTGTATTTGCCAATGCCGGATCCGGTCTTATTTATCTTTCGGGTCCAACAGGCGGCTATTTAATTGGATTCTTATTGGCAAGTTATTTTTTAGGCAAAAAAATTTCTAATAAAGACTCTTTTTTCTCTATATTCATTTTGATGTGCATCGCCAATTTAATTATCCTTTCCTCAGGTACAATCTGGCTTAAATTTTCACTTAGAATAAGTATAGATAAAGCCTTCCTTTTGGGATTTTTTCCTTTTCTTGCCGGAGACCTATTAAAGATAGTGTCAGCATCTCTTCTCTTCTTAAAAATTAAATCCCGCGCAAGAGAAATCTTTTAACCCGACTTTAACAGATAGAGCTACTTTTTTCTTCTAAATTTAATCCTTCCATCGGAAAAATAAGCTGTCTCACCATATTTTTCAAAAATCAAGTAACAAATAATTAGTTCTCACTGAAGCGTGCCAAAATAAGCTCTTTGTAATCTAACTGTCTGAAAGGCGGCAGTCATAGCAATTTCCTGTTCGGCTGTGTGGTGGGAAGTTGAGGATAGGAGAGTAATCCTAAATACCTAAACCACTCGACAAATTCCGAGGATATCGACAGACACAAAGAGCAGACCGTAACTTACGTGAACTCAAGACATAGCCTCGTTAAACTATGATTAGCGAGGACGATCCTTTTTGTAGTAAAGAGGAAGTCTGGTAACAACCTCTAATAAAAAAAACAGGAATGTAAGAAATGATACTCCTTCTGTTAGTTTTATCTCTGGGAAGGCCAAATTTGGCAGGAAAAAATTAGGCTCTATCTGTCAAAGTCGGGTTTAAATACGAAAGAACCAAAAATACTATTCTATACAAAGTCGGGTTTAAAATAATAAAAATTAAAATTCCTTTTCATAGTCAACCCCCTTTGGTATTTCATCTATTATTATACCAGAATGTTGCCTATGTATCTCAGCACAGGGAGAGATTATAGGATTTTTTTTAATTCTTCTTTGTCTATGGTGAAGCTGTGGTCTTTGGTAGGAAATTTTTCTTGAGAGACTTCATCTTTAAATTTTTTAATTGCTTCTAAGATTTGAGCGGATAAATCTACATACTGTTTTACAAATTTTGGTCTGAATCTTTCAAATAGACCAATCATATCATAAGTAACTAAGACTTGACCATCACACCAAGGGCCTGCACCGATTCCAATCGTTGGGATCTTTAATTTTTCGGTGATTATCTTAGAAATCTGATCTGGGATACATTCTAAGACTACCGAAAAACAACCTATTCCTTCTAACAAAAGAGCTTGTTCAATGAGTTGCTTTGCAGTCTCTACATCCCTACCCCTTACTTTAAATCCTCCTAATTGAGCTGCAGTCTGGGGAGTAAGGCCGATATGTCCCATAACTGGAATTCCTGCGTTTACAATTGCCTTTGTCATCTCGATACAGTTAGGAAACCACTCTAACTTTACTGCTTCGCATTCTGCTTCTTTTATAAATCTACCAGCATTTCTAATTGCTTCTTCCTTTGAGATATTAAAGGACATAAAAGGCATATCACCTACCAATAAAGCAAATTTTACTGCTTTCCTAACTGCCTTTGTATGATGGAGAATTTCTTCCATAGTAACACTAACTGTAGACTCATATCCTAAGACGACATTTCCTACTGAATCTCCTACCAAGATTATATCGATTCCTCCCCCATCAACTAAAGAAGCTAAAGGATAATCATAGGCAGTAAGCATGGTGATCTTTTCTCTTTTCTCTTTTTTAGCTAAAATATCTGGAATAGAAAGTTTGGTTCTCTCCATTTTTTCCTCCTGTTTATTTCTTTTTAATGTATCTGTCTATGGATCTTACTGCTTTCTTTCCTGCACCCATTGCGGAAATTACTGTATCAGCTCCAGTAATAATATCTCCTCCCGCAAAAACCCCTCCAATTGAAGTCATAAGATCAGAATCTACCCAAATCGTTCCATCGGCATTTACCTTTAAATCTGGACTTACCTTTGGGATCAAGGGATTGGGGCTTTGACCAATAGCTACAATCACTGTATCTGTATCTAAGATAAAATTCGAATCTTTTATAGGTATAGGCCTTCTTCTTCCTGACTCATCAGGTGAACCTAATTCCATCCTTATACATTCTAATTCCCTCACATAACCATCACTATCTCCAATCATCCTTATAGGCTGAGTCAATAACTGAGAATTTAGTCCTTCTTCTTTAGCATTCTTTATCTCGACTTCTCTTGCGGGCATCTCTTCTTCTGTCCTTCTGTAGACTAAAGTCGCTCTCTTTCCTAATCTTATCGCACACCTTGCACAGTCAAAAGCAACATTACCTCCACCAATCACAATGACCTCTTCTCCAATATTTATAGGAGTCGAGTATTCAGGGAATTCATATGCTCTCATAAGATTGATTCGGGTTAAAAATTCATTTGCTGAATAGACTCTATTTAGATTCTCTCCAGGAATCTTCAAGAATTGGGGAAGACCTGCTCCTGTACCAATAAAGATAGCTTTAAAATTTTGTTTAAAGAGGTCATCTAAGGTATATGTCTTTCCAATGAGTGTATTCAGAACTATCTCTACACCCAATCTCTTTATATTCTCAATCTCATAAGAGACGATACTTTTAGGAAGTCTAAACTCAGGGATCCCATAGACTAAGACCCCACCAGGTTTATGTAAAGACTCAAAGAGAGTTACTCGGTAGCCAAATTTAGCTAAATCTACTGCACAACTGAGACCTGCAGGGCCTGAGCCCACAACTGCAACTTTCAGTTGTTGTGAATAGAGAATAGATTGTGAATACTGTTCGGTTTCCTTTCTTTCATTTGTCATCTCCCAATCAGCAACGAATCTCTCCAAAGAGCCAATTGCAACCGGTTCATTCTTTTTACCTAAGACACACTTTATCTCACATTGATCTTCTTGTGGGCATACCCTTCCACAGATTGCTGGCAGATTGTTCTTCTCCTTGATCTTAGCTATAGCTAAATCGAATCTATTTTCAGCAACGAACCTTATAAATGCTGGTATATCTATATCTACCGGACACCCCTCTGCACATTTTGGTTCTTTACAACCAAGACATCTCTTTGCTTCTAAGATTGCTTGTTCTTCAGTAAATCCCAAAGAGACCTCATTGAAATTCTTTATGCGTTCTTCGGGTAACTGACAGATTATCTTCTGAGAAGACATAGTTCCTTTTCTTTAAAAAGATTCAATCTCTTTTCTAATTCCTCAAAATCAACTAAGTGTCCGTTGAATTCTGGGCCATCTATACAGCAGAATTTAGTTTCATCACCTATTGAGACCCTACACGCACCACACATTCCTGTGCCGTCTACCATTACAGGATTCAAGGAGACTACAGTTTTAATATTATAGACTTTGGTTGTCTCACAAACCTTCTTCATCATCGAGACAGGTCCAACTGCATAGACTAATCGATGAACCGATGAGTTAATAGATTGATGAGTTAGAAGTTCTTTTAAGACATCAGTAACAAATCCCTTTCTACCATAAGAACCATCATCAGTAGTAATATACAGTTCATCACAGATCTGTCTCATCTCTCTTTTTAAGATGAGAAGTTCTTTCGATCTACTTCCGATGATACCAATTACAAAATTTCCCCTTTCTTTGAAGGCTTTGGAGATGGGTAAGATCTCAGCAATTCCTACTCCTCCTCCAATACATATAATCTTGCCATATTTTTCTACTTCAGTTGATTTTCCTAAAGGGCCTAAGCAATCTAAGATTTCATCACCTATCTCTAATTCTCCTAAGAGATTAGTTGTGAAACCTACCTCTTGAAAGATCAAAGTAATTATACCTTTTTCTTTGTCGGAATCTACAATTGTCAAAGGAATCCTTTCTCCTTTTTCATCTATCCTTATGATCACAAATTGGCCAGCCAAAGCTTTCTTAGCAATCTGAGGAGCAGAGATCTTTATTCTCTTTATTCCTTCAGCTAAAATCTCTTTTTCTACTATCTTAAACATATCTCATATATCTTTTTCAGTAAAGATGATAACTTCTGTATCTTTGAATCTTTCTGCTAATTCTTTGCCTTTTTCTCTTCCTAAAACAAATATAGCGGTAGATAAGAAATCAGCAATCGTTGCCTCCGGAGAAATCACGGTAACTGAGACTATCTGATTATCTACAGGATATCCTGTCTTAGGAGAAATAATATGATGATACCGTCTACTCTCGTAGATAAAGAATTGTTCGTAATCACCCGAGGTGTCAACTGCTTTATCTTCTAGTTCTATATAGTCGACAAATTCATTTGGGTCTCTTGGGTGTTGGATTCCTGTTCTCCATTTTCGGTTATTCTTCTTACCCAAACAATATATACTTCCACCTATCCTTACCAGACAATCTCCAATTCCTGCTGATCTTAATTTTTTAATTACACAATCTATAACATATCCTTTAGCAACTGCTCCTAAGTCTAAGGATACTCCTTTCTTTGCTAACTGGATATAAGAATTCTCTTCATCGACTATGATATAATCTGGACTAACAAACTCTATTCTTTCTCTTATCTCGGAATCTAAAGGTAAACTGAAAGGATCAGATTTTATTCTCTCTTTCCAAAGATCTGCTAAAGGTCCAATTGTAATATCAAATGCACCTTCAGTCAACTTAGAAAACTCAAGTGATCTCTTTATAAGATCCAATGTCTCTCTACTTACTTCTGTTTCGCCCTCTCTATTCAATTTTGATATCTCTGAATTTGAATCGAATCGGTTAAAGAGTTTTTCTAATCTTTCAATTTCCGAGAACGCCATTCTAATCGCATCTTTATCCTGGCAGATTACTTCAGCAGTTGTACCCATAAGAAATTTAGACTCTCTATAAAAAGGTCTATTCTGGCAACTAATAAGAAGACCAATCACTGCCCCATAAATTATAAGTTGAAAGATAAATTTTATAAATCTCTCCACTTTTTTAAAGCTAATCGAAGTAAAAAAGAATAAATTTAATTTTTAAATTCATTATTCTTCCTCTCATTTCTTCAATAATTTCAAGAGTTCATCAGTAGCCAATGTATTTATTACATCTTTCTTCTCTAACCATCCTCTTCTGGCAATCGAGACTCCTAAGTCCATAGTATCTAATTGGGGAACCAGATGTGCATCTGTACTTATAGCTAGTAAAACCCCTTCTTGTTTTGCTTTCCGGGAATTTACATCATTCAAATCTAATCTCTGAGGAAAAGCATTTATTTCCAAGATTTTCCCATTGTCTTTGGCCACTTTCAAGATTGAATCTAAATCTATCTCGTATGCGTCTCTTACACCCCACAATTTTCCGGTAGGATGAGCAATGATATGGACATATTTGTTTTGACAAGCCTTTGTAATCCTCTTTGTCAAAAGTTCTTTTGATTGCTTAAATCCAGTATGGATGGCAGCAATTACAATCTCACATTCTTTTAGGAGATTATCCTTGTAATCCAAGTTTCCCTCAGAATCAATATCAACCTCAGTTCCAAAGAAAACTCTAAAATCTTTTAGTCTCTTATTTAACTTCTCAATCTCATCTTTTTTCCTATACATATCTTTAACTGAGACACCACCTGCAACCTTTAGACTTTGGGAGTGATCGGTAATAGCAATATAACTGTAACCTTTCTTTTTAGCTACCTCAACTAATTCCTCAACTGTATTTCCTCCATCTGACCACTTTGAATGGATATGGATATCTCCCTTTATATCAGAAATCTCAATTAGATGAGGTAATTTATTCTCTAAAGCTACCTCAATCTCACCAAAGTCCTCTCTCAATTCAGGAACAATAAAGGCTATTCCTAAGAATTTAAAGATCTCTTCTTCTCTTCTACCTGTCAACCACTTTTCTTTTTCTCCTTTGACTGAGAAGAGTCCGTATTCATTGATCTTCAGATTCCTTTTTAAAGCTAATTGTCTCAATTTTATATTGAAGTTCTTTGAGCCAGTAAAATATAAGAGGGCAGCCCCAAAACTCTTTGATTGAATCACCCTTACATCTACTTGAATATCATCTTTTGTTAGAACAGAGGATTTTGTTGGACCTTTTGCTAAAACTTCTTTCACAATGGGGATCTGAACAAATGTATCCATAACTCTGTTTGGTTTCTTAGAAGTTACTAAAATATCAATATCTCTTATTGTCTCTTTTCTTCTCCTTAAAGATCCGGCAACTGAGATCAATTCTACCTCTTTGAGCTCTTTTAAAGCATTCAAGAAGATATCAGCTGTAGCAATCGCTTGAGCTAAAGGCATCCTTTCTTTTCCTTTCTTGAGTAACTCTATTCCTTTTAAGATATTCTTAACTGTCTTCTCCTTAATCCCAAAGAGTCCTAATAATCTTCCCTCCTTTGCTTTCTTCTCTAATTCTAAGATATCCTTTACTTTCAATTTTTCGTATAACAATTTTGCAGTCTTTGGTCCTATTCCTGGAATATTGAGTAGATCTACAAGGCCAACCGGTATACTCTTCTTTAGATCTTCGTATTGTTTTAATTTACCGGTCTTAATTATCTCCTTTATCTTCTCAGCTAAATCCTTTCCAATGCCTGGGATAGTCTCCAATTTCTCTTCCTTTATCAAAGATTCAATATCTTCGGTTAGACCCTCGATATTTTGAGCTGCCTTCTCATAGGCTCTAATCCTAAAGGGGTTATCTCCTTTTATCTCCAAGATTTGGGCAATCTCTTTGAAAATCTCGGCGATCTCTAAGTTCTTCATTCTACCCTTAGATTGTAGGTTGCCTCAGTTGTTTTGACTAAATCTACCAAAATAGAATTTACTGGTGTAGGGACCTTTAAGCTTTCACCTTGCTGCACAATCACACCATTTATAAAATCTATCTCTGTGCGTCTCTCTCTTAAAACATCTTGGAGCATAGAAGAGACATTGGCTTTAGTTGCTCTACATATCGACTCTGCCTTTGCTACCGGATCATCATAGATGAGCTTAATCTTTCTCTTCTTTGCTACTTTTACTGCCTCAACTACCGCCTCTCTTAAGATTCTCCGGGTAGTCTCAAATTCAACCAAGCGACCATTATTTAATCTTGTGATGGCAGTAATTGCGTTTATTCCACAATTAATGATTAACTTTGACCAAAGTATTCCTTCTATATCTTTTGATATCCTTGTCTCTAAGCCTGCTCTATTAAATATTTCTGAGATTCTGGATATCTCTGGGGTGAGTCTACCATCTAATCTACCAATTACAGTCTCTCCTCTTCCTGCATGTCTTATATGGCCTGGCTCAATTAAGGTTGCTCCTTGATTGGTTAAACCTCCAATTACCTTTTTAGGACCTACTACCTTACCAATGCTCTCAATATTACCCAAGCCATTCTGGAGAGTAAGGACTTGGGTGTCTTTATCTATTAAAGAGCTTGCATAGATTATTGCTTCTTTTGTATCGTAGGACTTCACACAGATAATTATCAGATCAGCCCTTCCTATTTCTCTTGGATCTGCGCTTACTCCAACCTTTACTTGCCAATTCCCACTGACGCCTTCTACAGTTATGCCTTTCTTAGAAATCTTTCTTGCGCGTTCTTTATCTTTGTCTAAAAGCCAGACCTCTTCCTTGGATCTTGCTAAGAAGGCTGAAAATAGAGAACCTATTGCTCCTGGGCCGACGATGACTGTCTTCATCTTAAAACGCTTAGTAGTCTCTCAGATTTAATTCTAATCTCTGAATGGTATTCAATGAATCTTCTTAATAATTCCTGTAACTCATCCTTTATTCTTCTGGTAAGATTAAAAGAATAGAGTTTTTTAAAATCTTCTCTGTCGATGTAAAGAAGGGAAGCTAAAGTTCCTTTTAATAATCTCTTTGCGTTCTTATCTTTTTCTCTACACCCCAAACATAGAAGTCCGCCGTAGTTAAGACTAAAATAAGTATTTGAATTCACTTCTTTACCACATACCAAACAATTCTCTAACTCCGGTTTAAAACCGGCTAACTTCATTACTTTTATCTGGAAAGATATCCAAATCTTCTCTGTATCTAAACCTCTATCTAATAAATCCAAGGAAGCCCTAAGAAGTTCAAATATAGAGATATTTTTCTCTTCTGGGGGGGTGAGATTGTCTGTTAATTCTAAAAGAGCAAAAGATATAACCATTCTCTTCACATCTTTTCTTATAAAGGGGAAATCTTTGATCAGATCACATTTTGAGATCAGATGTAAGTCTTTATTTCTACTTTGATAAAAGATTATCTCATTTAAAGTTGCCAAATCCAAAGTTGTAGAAAATTTTTTTCTGTCTTCTCTTATTCCTTTTAAGATTCCTTTTATCTTTCCAAATTCCTTTGTGTAAAAGAAAACAATCTTACTCGTCTCTCTGAAATCATAGGTCTTTAAAATAAATCCTTCTGTCTTCTGAATCGCCATTTTTCCTTATCCTTTTTTAGGATTCAACTGAACGACTGTTGCGCCCCACCCACCTTCATCATAACCTGCTAAATGAAATGAGTGAACTTCAGGTATCCTACGTAAAATGTGGTGAACGCTGCGTTGTAGGGTTCCAGTTCCTTTACCATGAATGATCCTTACATTTAAAATCCCCTTCTGAAGACAAGCTCTCAGATATTCAGGGATTAAATCTTTTGCTTCTCTTGGACTGAAAGTGTGTAGGTCCAACTCTCCATCGATAGGTATCTCAATGGGTTGCTCTTTCATATCCATTTCTTTTCTTAATAGAGACTTACCTATTAAAGTTTTTATGTTGGCCTTATATGGACATATGACACAATAAAGTAATGATTTGTAAAATTCGAGCCTTTAAAGAACCAAAAAATTCTTCTAAATTATTTATTACAGATAGCAAGTATAGAGATTTAGAATTCTATTTTGTTCTGATTCCATAGCATCTCTTTCTTTTTTTGTCTTATCTTTATAGCCTAAGAGATGTAGTATTCCGTGAACTAAGTAGGTTAAAATTTCTTTTTTTGGTGTAGTCTTAAAGATTAAAGAATTCTCAATTGCTGAATCAACTGAGATTACAATATCTCCTAAGAAATTTTCTGGATTTTCTCCTAAGGGAAAAGCTAAAACATCAGTTGCAAATTTTTTCTTTAGATACTTTAGATTGAGCTCTCTTATAAATTCTTTGTTGACAAAGAGTATAGATAAACCTGAATTTGGAAGGAATTTTTTCTCTTTAAGAATCTTTCTGGTAAGTTTTGCGATCTTTTCCTTTGAGATTGGAATCCTCTTCTTTTGAAGATTCCTTATAAGTATTCTCTTTGTCCAATCTTTCATATGCTTTTATGATCTCACAGACCAAATCGTGTCTTACTATATCATCTCCTGAAAAATAGACAAACTTTATTCCACCAACGTCTTCTAAGAGTTGCTTTGCCTGGAGGAGTCCTGTGGGTTTTCCTCCGGGTAAGTCCGACTGGGTAATATCACCTGTAATCACCGCCTTAGAATCAAAGCCCAATCGAGTCAAAAACATCTTCATCTGCTCAGGTGTACAGTTTTGGGCCTCATCTAAGATTATAAATGCATCGTTTAATGTCCTTCCGCGCATGTAGGCTAAGGGTGCAACTTCAATGATACCCATACCAAGATATTTCTCGATGGCTGAGGCTTCCATCATATCGTATAAAGCATCGTAGAGTGGCCGAAGATACGGAGAAATCTTCTCAGAGATGTCTCCAGGTAAAAACCCTAAACTCTCTCCTGCTTCTATCGCAGGCCGAGTCAGAATTATACGACGCGCTCTCCCCTTTTTTAAAGCCTCAATTGCAACTGCCATAGCTAAGTAAGTCTTCCCGGTTCCAGCTGGACCAATCCCAAACACCATATCGTAATTGCGCATTGCCTTTACGTATTCGGATTGACCTTTTGTCTTTGGGCCGACATGTCTTCCTTTTAAGGAGATCTCTATCGTCTCTGAAGGTTGTTGGTGTATCTTTTCTTTCTTCGTTCCTTTAATGAAGAGATAGATATCTTGTCTTTGGATGTGCTTACCTCTACGGATGGTATTAAGTATCTCAGAGATTATTCTAAAAGATTTTTCTATATTCTCTGTTTCTCCTATTATTACTAATTCTTCTCCTCTGGCGATTATCCTTGTGTTTGTCTCTTTCTCAATTAATTTTAAATTCTCATCATGTCTTCCAAAGAGGGCTTGTGTTTCCTGATTACTCTCTAATTTTATCGTCTTCTCCATTTCACTTCATTATCTACCCATTGCTGACGGCAAACGATTAACAGTAGACGTTTAATAGATTTCTACTCTATTCTCCTGTTCTGAGTGGTTGACCGAATTCAATCTCTAAGACATTTATAGTTCTCATCTTTTCGGGTTCCTTCTCAGGTGGAGGAGGTGTACCTTTTATATATCCTCGGTTACCTTCTAAATCTAAATCTGCTCTTTCTTGTGTGATAGTATAAGTCCTTGCTATACAACCCATCAGAATAGTAGATAGTAGATAGTAGATAGTAGATAGTAGTAAGATGGTCTTTGGTCTTTGATCTTTGGTCTTTGACGTCTTTTTCATCTTTTGCCTCCTTTCTTAATCTTAATTCCTAATTCCTCTAATTGCCTCTCTTCGACCTTTGAAGGAGCCCCAGTCAAAGGACAAATTGCTTTTTGAGTCTTGGGAAATGCAATTACTTCTCTTATCGTATCTACCTCTGCTAAGATGGCTAAGATTCTATCTATCCCTAAGGCTATTCCTCCCATAGGAGGTGCTCCATAATTTAAAGCCTTTAGGAGAAATCCAAATCTGCCTACTGCTTCCTTTTTCGATATACCGATTAAATTGAGTATTTTTTCTTGTAACTTTCTATTATGGATCCTTACCGAACCTGAGCCAATCTCTTGACCATTTAAGACTAAGTCATAGGATCTGGCCTTTACTTTCAAAGGATCTTTTTCTAAGAGGCCTAAATCTTCTAATTTTGGAGCAGTAAAAGGATGATGCTCAGAATCTAAGCGTCTCTCTTCTTCATTGTATTTAAAGAGAGGGAAATCAGTAATCCAAACAAAAGAAAAATTATCTCCCTCTTTTCTTAAATCGGGTTTATCGGTTTTATATTTATTTTGTGCCTCTTCAAAAGTAAGCTTCAAAAAGGGTATCTGGATTTCCTTCTCCTTTAATTTTAAAAACACTTCTCTTATCAATCTCTCTACTACATCGAATATATCCTCTTCATCTATGAAAGCCATCTCCAAATCTAATTGGGTAAATTCTGGCTGGCGGTCTTTCCTTAGGTCTTCATCCCGAAAGCATTTTGTAATTTGAAAGTACCTGTCTATTCCTCCAACCATAAGTATCTGCTTGAATAACTGAGGTGACTGAGGAAGAGCAAAAAAATCTCCCCTGTTTAATCGGGAAGGAACCAGATAATCTCTGGCTCCTTCGGGTGTAGATTTTGTCAAGATTGGGGTCTCTACCTCAATAAAACCTTCTTTATCTAAAAAGTCCCTTATGATTTTGTAGAAGTTGTGTCTTAAGAAAAGAGAGTCATAAACTTTTTTTCTTCTGAAATCTAGATACCTGTATTTAAGTCTCATCTCTTCAGTTGCATCTATATTCTCCTCTATCTCAAAAGGTGGTGTTAGAGATCTATTTAAAATCTCTAAGTCTTTGGCAATCAATTCAATTTCACCAGTAGAAATCTTTGGATTTTCCGTCCCCTTTGGTCTTCTTTCTACCAGACCTTTTATCCTTACTACATATTCAGATCTTAAATCTCCAGCAATTTTATGAGTCCCTTCATCCTCTTTCGGGTTAAAAACGACTTGTAATAGGCCGGTTCTATCTCTTAGATCTATAAATATCAATTTACCATGGCTTCTTATGTGGTGAACCCAACCAGAAACCATTGCATCCCTTCCAATATCTTTTGTATTTAATTTTCCACAGGTATCTGTCCTAAACATCTCTCTAATTCCTCTATAATCTTTTTTCTTTCGATCTTCTCTTGTCTTCCTGAAATCATATCCTTTAGAGTTACTCTATCTTCTTTTAACTCCTCTTCACCAATGATGATGACAAATCTTACTCCTAAATTAGAGGCCTTTCTCATCTGCCCTTTAAGAGATCTATTCTGATAATCTGTCTCTGAAGAGACCTTATTTTTTCTTAGCTCGTCTAAGAGGGTGAACCCTTCTTCTTTTGCTTTTTCTCCTAAGGTAATGATAAAGGCTTTAATTTTCGGATGTTGAGTTTTAAGTCTTACCCTTTGAGCCAATAAGAGTCTTTCTACTCCAAAAGCAAGACCTACTGCCGGAATATCTTGACCTCCTAAATCCCTAATTAAATTATCATACCTTCCTCCTGCACAGAGAGCATCTTGAGAGCCCAAACTCTTATGGGTGATCTCGAAGACAGTCCGAGTATAATAATCCAACCCTCTAACTAAAGAAGGCGTAACCGAATACCCTATCTTCAATTTATCTAAGAGCTCAGTTACCTTCTTAAAATGTAGAGAGCAATCTGAACAAAGATGCGCATTCTTCAAATTCAACCCTTTTACTGTCTCTTTACAATTCTGACTCTTACAATCTAAGATCCTAAGGGTATTTTGATTGAATCTCCTTTGGCAATCTTGGCAAAGTATCTTTCTTTTTCCCTTTAATTTATCCTTTAAAATTGAAGTGAATCTATCTTTGTCATCTTTACAACCTACAGAATTTATCTTAATCTCATAGTCCTTTAATTCTATCTCTTTTAGGAAGCCCCCAGAAAGAGAGATTATCTCACAGTCTAAGTAAGGAGAATTTGAGCCGATCGCCTCTGCTCCAATATGATGGAATTGTCTAAGCCTCCCTTTTTGTGGACGTTCAGCCCTAAACATTGGCCCAATATAATAAAATTTTACAAAACCCTCTTTTTTAGAAAACCCATGCTCTAAGTATGAGCGTATGACCGCAGCTGTCCCCTCAGGCCTTAAAACAAGATTCTCTTTCTTTCTCTTAATTATAAACATCTGTTTTTGAACAACCTCTGAACTTTCTCCCAAAGAACGACTGAATAGGCCTAATTCCTCCATAACCGGAGTCTGAATCTCAGAATAACCATAAAGAGAAAAGATCTCTCTTGCCTTCTCTTCCAATCTCCTCCAATAAGAGATCTCCTCTGGTAAAATATCTTTTAATCCTCTTGGAGTCTTAAACATCGCAGATTAAAAAAGAGATTTACACAATCTTTTTCTTCATCTCCAAACCCATCTTAAAAACGACTGCTCGACGGGAGGGTACAGGAACAATTACTCCTGTCTTTGGGTTTCTACCTATCTTAGGTCTTCTTTGTTTTATCTTAAAGATCCCGAAGTTACGCAGTTCTATTTTTTCTCCCCTTACCAAAGCATCAACGATAAAATCAAAGGCCTTCTGCACAACTCTTTTTACCTCTGCTTGCTTTATCCCTGTCTCATCAGAGATCTTAAGGATAATATCTTTTTTCGTCATTCTGGCTCACCTCCTTCAATAGATCTTTTCATCTTCTTTGTCTTAAAATCTGGCATTACCATAAAATTGGTACAGATTTTTTATCTTAACTCTATAAAGCTCCATAACTTATGTTCTTATTTATGATAAACTAAATTATTTACAATGTCAAGGATAACCTCTCTCTACCCAAGAGGGATTCTAATTCTCCAATGAAGGCTTCATTTGGCTGGACCAAAATTATGGGAGGTTGGCCAAATAATTCCTTTATCCTTTGTTGAGAGGAGATATCTGAATGGAGTCTTACCGGAATATTTCCTATAAAATCAGAAAATCTCTCTCTTAAAGTATAGAGTAAAGATTCAGGGATTCCGGTAAGATCTATACCTATCTCTGAGATTAAGTTATACACATCTTGTGAAGAGATAACTGTACTAGCAATGATCTTAGGGGTCTTTTCTCTTAAATTTAATCTTCCTTTAACTAAGACTACAGTGTTCTGCTGTAAATATACATAAGCCTGTCTATAAGTAGTAGGAAATATTATAACCTCAACATCACCTTCTAAATCCTCTAATTTTATAATCGCCATTTTTTCATTATTCTTCCTAGTTGTAGTCTGCTTTATCTTAATAATTATACCCATTATCTTAACTTCATTTCCATCGGCTAATTTGGGGAGTTGGTTAGTAGAATTAGTGGTGAATCTTTTTATATTAGATGCATATCTGGCCAAAGGATGACCACTTATATAAAATCCAAGCATCTCTTTCTCAAAAGAGAGTAGTTGTGGCTCAGGCCATTCTTTAATCTTAGGTAAAGCCCCCAAATTCCTAAATCCCTTTGCCCTATCAAATAAAGACAGTTGTCCTCTTTCTCTATCCTTTTGAATTACTGAAGCTTCTTCTAAGACATCATCTAAACAAGCTGTCATCTGACTACGAAAAAGACCAAAACAATCAAAAACCCCTGCCTTAATTAAACTCTCTATGACTTTTCTATTTACTGTCCTTAAATCCACTCGCCTACAAAAATCTTCCAAAGATAAAAACTCACCTCCCTTTTCTCTTTCTCTTTGGATTGATTCACAAGCAGTTGCCCCCACGTTCTTTATTGCTAATAATCCAAAACGAATCTTTCCTTCTTCAATAGTAAAATTCTGAAAACTTTTATTTATATCTGGAGGTAAGACCTTAATTCCCAAACGATTTGCTTCATTTACATATTCAGCTATCTTTTCTATATTATCCTTTTCAGAATTGAGTAATGAGGCCATAAATTCTATGGGAAAATTTGCTTTTAAGTAGGCGGTGCGATACGAAATCAAGGCATAGGCAGATGAATGGCTTTTGTTAAAGCCATAACCAGAAAAATATTCGATGAGATCAAATATCTTATTTGCTCTATCTTGGGTTATTTCATTTTTTATACATCCTTTTACAAATTCCGCCCTTTGCTCTTCCATAACTTCAGGAATCTTCTTACTCATTGCGCGTCTCAAGAGATCTGCTTGAGCTAAACTGAAACCAGCTAATTTTGAGGCAATCTCTATAATCTGTTCTTGATAGACGATGATCCCATAAGTTGAGGAGAGTATAGATTCTAAGTGCTTGTCTAAATATGAGAAAGGAATTTTTCTATGTTTCCTTTGAATGAAATCATCTACCATACCTGAACCAATAGGGCCTGGTCTGTACAAAGCCAAAGTAGCGATAAGTTCCTCAAAACAATTTGGAGATAATTTTTTTAAGAGTTCGCGCATTCCAGAAGATTCTAACTGAAATACACCTAAGGTATTTCCTTCACAGAGAAGTTTAAATGTCTCTCTATCATCTAAGGAAAGTGTATCTATATCTATAGAGATTTTTTGGTTTTCTCTTATTAATTTTATTGTCTGCTCAATTACGGTTAGAGTCCTTAAGCCTAAGAAATCTATCTTTAAGAGACCTATTCTTTCTAAACCACCCATATCATAACCGGTAGTAATCTGATCTTCTTGAGATTTAAATAATGGCATATAATCAGTTAAAGGTCGATCTGAAATCACTACACCTGCAGCGTGGACAGAGGCATGCCGACTCAATCCTTCTAAGGATAGAGCAATATCTACCAATGTCTTTACCTGCGGATCGGTAGAATACTGTAATCTAAACTCAGTCTCTCTCAATGCATCTTCTAATCTTATATTCGGATCGTGAGAGATGAGTTTTGCGATTTTATCTACTTGACTATAGGATAGACCCATTACTCTCCCTACATCTCTGATTGCCTGTCTTGCCTGCATTGTTCCGAAAGTAATGACTTGACAGACATGATCTTTTCCGTATTTTCCTATGACATAATCGATGACTTCTTGTCTCCTCTCAAAGCAGAAATCAATATCGATATCAGGTAGACCTAATCTCTGTGGATTTAAGAATCTCTCAAAGATCAAACTGTATTTGATTGGGTCAATGTCAGTGATTCCCAAAAGATAGCTAACCAAACTTCCAGCAACTGAGCCTCTACCTGGTCCTGTACTAATACCTCTGCTCTTAGCATAATTAACGAAATCATAGACGATTAAAAAATAACTTTGAAAACCCATCTGATCTATAATCTTCAATTCATGTTCAAGGCGCTCTAAGATCTGAGGTAAAATCTCTTTATATCTCTTATTCAATCCTTCATAACACAACTGCTTCAGATACTCCTTACAGGATGAACTTCCAGGAGGAGAATATTTTGGTAGATGGACGGAAGAAAAATCTAATTCTAAATTGCATCTCTCGGAGATCTCTAAGGTATTTCTTAAAGCAGAAGGTAAATCCTTAAATAACTCCCTCATCTCCTCAGGAGATTTAAAATAGAATTCTTCTGTCTGAAAACGCAATCGCTTGGAATCTTGGAGTGTAGTTTGAGTCTGAATGCATAGGAGAGCCTCATGGGCTTTTGCTTCTTCTTTCTTTAAATAATGGATGTCATTTGTAGCTACAAGAGGAATATTTAGATCTTTTGAGATTTTCAACAAACCTTGATTTACTATCTTTTGTTCTTCTAAGCCATTATCCATCAATTCTAAATAGAAGTTATTTCTTCCGAAAATAGAGTTAAATTCATCGCAGACTTTAAAGGCAGTATTTATTTGGCCATTCTTTATCAATAGAGGGATTTCTGCCTTCAAACAGGAGGATAGACCAATCAATCCTTTCGCGTGCTGAGAGAGTATCTCTTTGTCAATGCGTGGTCGATAATAGAATCCTTCTAAGTAACCAGCTGAGACTAATTTCATCAAATTCCTGTATCCTGACTCATCCTTAGCTAAAAGGATAAAATGAAAGGATGTCTCTTCGATTCCTCCTAGTTTTTTCTCAAATCTTGAATTCGGTGCAATATAGACCTCACAACCAATAATAGGTTTTATACCTGCATTTTGGGCTTCAAGATAAAACTCAATTACTCCAAACATATTTCCATGGTCAGTAATGGCTAAAGCTGGCATCTTATATTGGGAGGCTTTCTTTATTAAATCAGGAATTTTACAAGCACCATCTAAGAGGGAATATTGGGTATGGGTATGGAGATGAGTAAACTCAGACCAAAGCATCCTATACGAGTTGGGATTGTTATTTTAAGGAGTTATATTGTAAACTATATGATCTATTTTTTTGACTTCTGCTTTTATCTTCTTAGATATCTTCTCTAAGATCTCATGGGGTAATTTTGACCACTCTAAAGGTTTACCCTCGGAACTCGAAAGACAATGGACGATTAAAGTATTCTCACCAGCTAAAAGAATCAACACCGCAAAAATTTCCTTAATGTCAGTGAGATTTGATCTTTCTATTTCATCGAAGATTCTAATTTCTGCTTCTTGCAAAATCCTTAAATTTTCCTTAGTTACTTCTCCTTTGATACGCAAAGGAATCTGATAAGGAGAAATCTCTTTCATCTGGATAAAAAATTCTGGGAATCCAAGCTTTTGAGCAATCCTCTTTATCTCATCAGAAAATAGTTCTTTTAAGGGTTCTATTACTTTTAATCTTCTCTTGAGAAGTAAAGGTGATTTCATCTTCTTTTCAGAATATAAGATTGGTGACCCTAAGAATTCTAAATTTTTGATCTTTTTAACCTCGTTCTCAAAGATGGAATGATATTCTTCTTCTAAAATCCTCCTTTTATCCTCAGATGAAATTACACCCTTTAATCGATTTAAAAAATGTTTCCTCTTGTCAATATAAGTTAAATTAAGATGGAGGTCTCTTTCGAAGACTCTTTTCACCAGCTTTACTTGATCCTTACGAGAATCGTAAGAGAACCCACTATCAATGAATAGACATTTTAAATTCCTCCCAATCGATTTGGAAATGATGCCAGCACAGACTGCTGAATTT
>DDKR01000058.1 GCA_002340085.1 Candidatus Omnitrophica bacterium UBA2593 | reverse complement strand
AAGTTTACTATATTGTCTTACGCGAATGTGGACAAGAAAAGGCACTTGAGATTGGAAAGATAATCAAAACCTTACCTATCGATATAATTGATGTAGATATACAACTTGCCATAGAAGCTGCCCGTTTTAAAGCCACTAAGAAAATATCCTATGCCGATTGTTTTGTAGCTGCATTAGCCAAACTTCATAGGGGAGAAATTATAACAGGTGATAAAGAATTTAAAGAATTAGAAAGTGAAGTAAAAATTTCATGGATAATTTAGATTTATTATTGAAATTAGTAAAAGCTGAAGATGAAGAAGAAGTAAATAGAATAATTGCTAGTCATCCAGTATTATCAAAAGATGAGAATTGGAAACCACTTGCAGGAGAACATTCAAACATTGGATTTACTCACGCGCAACAGGCTAGTCCCATCCCTGCCCTAATAGAAAAACCAATAAATTCAATAGATGCACTTCTGATGAAAAAATGTATGTTAAAAGGTATTGACCCAGAAGGAAGTAGTACTCCATCTAATATTCAGGAAGCGATAGAAAAATTTTTTGGCATAGAACGAGGAGACTTTACCGAAATCACTGAAAAACGATTACGTGAGATTGCGGAGAACATTCAGGTAATTGCTGAAGGCACCAGACAAAATCCAAATATGATAATTTATGATGATGGAGAAGGGCAGCATCCATCTGATTTTGAAAAAACTTTTCTGTATCGCTCAAGAGAAAATAAAATCAAAATAAAGTTTGTTCAGGGTAAATTTAATATGGGTGGCACGGGAGCACTGCGTTTTTGTGGTTCGAATAAGTATCAACTTATATTATCTCGTCGTAATCTTTCATTATTAAATGGTAAAGAAGATCTTTATGGTTTTACATTGATAAGATTTCATCGTGTAACGAGTATTGGTGAGTATAAAAGCCAATGGTATGAATATTGCGTTGATAAAAATGAAGAGATTTTTTCTTTCCGAGCTAAAGAAATTGATTTAGGATTATTTAGAAGAAAGTTCCAAACAGGAACATATATAAAACTTTTTAATTACGATTTGCCAGACCGTTCTGATATAACGCTTGGACTTTGGAGAGCTTTAAATAGATATTTATATTATCCAGCTTTACCGATTCTTCTGTATGAAAAGAGAAATTATAGAGGTCATGCAGAAACAAAATTAATGCTTGGGAACAAAATGAGACTTATGAAAGACGAGAGAGAACAAAAAGAAACATCCTTTCCTTTAGAGATAAATTTTGAGAACCACCGGTTTCCTGGAGAGATTACAGTTCTTAAAGACGGAGTTGACAAAAACGAATTTGTAGAAAAACTTGCTGTAATATTTACAATAAACGGTCAGGTGCACGATCATCTTAAGAGTTCTTTTATTGCTTCAAAGAATGGTGCAAATTTACCGTATCTTAGCGATTCTCTTTTGGTCAATATCGATTGTAGTAATATATCTCCTTTTGTCCGAGATGAGTTATTTATGTCTTCCCGAGACCGAAGATGCGAAACTAAGATGAAGCGTGATTTAGATGATGAAATCGCTAAGGAACTAAGAGACCTCGATATTTTAAGACAACTCAATGAAAAAAGACGTGATGAGAAGATATTTAAGAATCCTAAAGATGAAGATTTTCTAAAAAAGATTATGAGGAAACTCATTAGTAAAAATGAAGAAATTAGTAAATTGTTAGGGCTTAATGGAGATATAGCTAGTAATATAATAAAGAAAACGCTTGAAAAAAGAGTTGAGAAACAAGGTCCTGCATTTAAACCAAAACGTTATCCTTCTTTTATGCGATTTAAAAAGATAGCACCTGGAAATATTAAAATGTTGCCTCAAAATGGAGAGTGTAAGTTATTTTTAGAAACGGATGTAGAAGATGAATATCTTATAAGACCAAGAGATAAGGGTGAGTTAAAAATTACTTTTGAGAAGCCTCATTTAGGTATTAGGAAAGAAGGTGAAGGTGGAGGAGAGTGTTCCGAAGAAGAAGTTTTTGACGTAAATACTGTTGGTCCTATACAAGGAGAGATAAAGCTAAGGATAAAAACAAAGAAGGAACTGCCAGTAGGTAAAACTGTTAAAATGAATATCGAATTATCTTCTCCGGAAGGACCACACATATTGACTGCTTTTATTAAAATTGATAAGCCGATTAAAGAAGCGCAAGAAAAAGAAATTGAATCTCGTTTGACATATCGTCTCCCTGAAATTATAGAAGTGTATAGAGAGAAAAAACAAGATCGGGAAACACCTACTTGGAATGATAAGGATTATAGTTGGTGCGGTGAAGATATATGTAAGATTTGGCAATCAAGCAAAGAAGGAAGTCTCGTTGATGCTGTAGCAATTAATATGGATGCCGACGCACTTCACAACTATATTCGAAAAAGAAAATTAACTGATAGGCAAATTGAGAATACAGCAAGATTATATCGAATCAGCATTTATCTAATTTCGCTAATAACATATTTTCAGCTTTACCATCGTGAAGACATAGAGAATAAAGAAGAATTGGTATCTTACTTAATGAAAGGCGTGGGTAAAATAATAATTCCCGTTGTAATTAATGAAGAGATAATTAAGGAGATAGAGAAAGAAGAAATCTAAGGCTATCCGACTTATCCTAAGATCGGTGCTACAGCTTAATCTGAGAACTTTGTACTTATAAACTCATCTCTTCTTTAATAGAATACCTTAAAGCTTATAGAGACATTCTCTAAAAGATCTGCCTCCAAGATGGTAAGATCTAGCCTTTGTTTTCTATACGAATTTCCATCCCAGAGGCAGAAGAGTAAAGATTAGCAGAAAAAATTATTTTCTCTTTAGGGCAAAAACTCTGGCGATTGTGCTTCTTATCTTCTTAGGTGGTTTGATTATGAAGACAGAGATGGTAAA
>DDKR01000086.1 GCA_002340085.1 Candidatus Omnitrophica bacterium UBA2593 | reverse complement strand
AAGAGAGGAGGTTTTTCAGTGAGAACTAAGTAGATTAGAAGATCAATTAAGAGAAATATTTTGCAGCCTCAAGAGATTGTAGCTTGGATTTACACAAAAGATTCTTTAATCTTTTTCTGAGAGGTCTGAAACATTTACTAAATCGAGCAGTTTACAGAAATTTGATAGTATTTTCTTCGATCCTTGCTAAAATGTTGTCTAATAACAAAAAAGGGAATTATCTGAGTTAAATGTTCTGGGGTATATCAACTTAATATTCTCTTCTTCCAACTAAAGTCATCTCTAAGAAAACACGTAACCTCCTTGATCTTGTGGGGTGTCTTAGTTTCCTTAGGGCTTTAGCTTCAATCTGTCTTATCCTTTCTCTAGTCACGTTGAAGATCTTGCCGACTTCCTCTAATGTTCTAGGACTGGCATCTTCTAGGCCAAATCTTAAAGAAAGGATCTTTCTTTCTCTTTCAGTCAAGGTGTTTAAACAATTGGTCATCTCTTCTTTAAGCATACTTCTTACCGTAGCAGAAGCAGGTGATCCCACAGTCTTATCTTCAAGAAAAT
Organism: Candidatus Omnitrophica bacterium UBA2593; assembly: GCA_002340085.1. Classification (GTDB taxonomy): domain Bacteria; phylum Omnitrophota; class Gorgyraeia; order Gygaellales; family UBA2593; genus UBA2593. Next base: position 2,946 of record DDKR01000086.1, on the reverse strand, counting down.
CTCCAAAATGTGTATCACCTTCGTCACCTACCGGTGCTTGTAATGAGATCGGTTCTTGAGCAATCTTTAAGATCTCTTTTATCTTCTCTCCAGATAGATCCATCTCTTCTGCAATCTCTTCCGGGGTTGGTTCTCGGCCATATTCTTGGACAAAAACTCTTGAAACCTTGTTAATCTTGTTGATTGTTTCGGTCATATGGACTGGAATCCTTATGGTTCTAGATTGATCAGCAATGGAGCGGGTAATCGCTTGACGAATCCACCAAGTAGCATAGGTTGAGAATTTATAACCTCTGCGGTATTCAAATTTTTCTACTGCTTTCATAAGGCCGATGTTACCTTCCTGAATAAGATCTAAGAAAGAGAGCCCTCTATTCGTATATTTTTTAGCAATACTTACTACTAATCTCAAATTTGCCTCAGCTAATCTCATCTTGAGTCTGTTGAATCTAGCCTGATGAAGTTTTATGAATCTGAAGTTCTCTTTCACCTCACTATAGGGCTGATTGAATCCTTTTAGGATCTGCCTCTTTTCCTTCCTTAATTCCTTTATCTGTGTTTTCCTCCTTGACCCCTTAATCTGTCTCTCAATACTTTCTGCCCTCTTCAGATTCTCCTGGAGTTTTTTTATAATCATTTCAATTATCCAAGTAGATAGATTAAACTTCTGTAAGAGGGAAAGATTACCAATACTTTTTCGCGTTCTTCTCAAACTTCTAGTCAATTTAAATATCTTTCTTAAAGAGAGATTTTTTTTAATCATATAATCCTCTTTGATTACATCTTCCAAACCTAGTTTTTTCTTCAAAATTAGATTAGTAACTTTTAATACCTGACTTCTTGCAAAAGGTAAAATTAAAACAATGCTCCTTAATTTTTGTTCGGCTTCTTCTATACCTCTAGCAAGTCTCAATTCCTCTTCACGCGAAAGCAAGGGAATCACGCCCATCTGTTTTAGATACATCTTTACCGGATCATCTAAAGGAAAGAATCTCTCTGAAGGTAAAATTATCTCTTCTATTCTTGGTTTTTTAAATATCTCGATATCTTTTAAACTAACCTCTGAATCTACAACCCGGATATTCTCATTACCTAAAAGATCAAATACCTTCTCAATACTTCGAACCGAAGATAAATCTTCCGGCAATATCTCATTTACTTCATCGTAAGTCAAATACCCTTTTTGCTTACCCAAAGAGATTAACCTTTCAATATCGTATTTAAATTTCTTTTTCTTCATTTCTTAGTTACCCTCATCTGTTCTTTTGTTAAACGATTAAATTCTCCTACCAATTCCTTTAATTTCTGCTCATCACCTGAATTCTGAGTGATCTTTATTAGTTCTGCAATTTCTCTCTGCCTCTTTTTTAGCTTTGTAATCTTTAAATTTCTAATACAATCATCTATGATTTTCTCTCGATTAGAACCAATGAGTTCTTGAGAAAGTCCCAATTCACAAAGTAAAGAAGAGATCTCTTCATCGTCTGTAAAATTATTCATTAGGTGATTGAGAGAGATATCTTTTTCTTTTGAAAAGAGATCTGACATCACAGTAATAATTTTTCCTAATCTTAAATCCGAGAAGTCATCGGGTAATAATCTTTCTTTTATTTTCTCTAAAAATCGTTTTTCCTCTAAAAGGATCTTTAAAAGAAGTTGTTCAGCAGGTGTAATCTTTAGTTTTGGTCTTGGAGTATGTTGATATTCATAGACAGGCGATTGTCTTATTCTCTTTAATTCTATTCTTAAAACCTCTTCATCAATATATAGTTGTTCAGATAATTTTTTTAAATAACCAAACTTTAATACCGAATTCTTAAATTTACTTATCGTCGGTAACATCTCTGAGATGATCTTTGCTTTATCTTCTGGAGAGTCTTCTGGATAGCGAGATCTTAGGAGATCGAGTTTGTATTCGTAGAGACCCTTTGCTTCTGTAATTCCTTCTTTGAATTTCTCAATCCCAAATTCTCTTACAAAAGAATCAGGATCAAAACCCGTGGGTAAACAGAATATCTTTACATCTACATCTTCTTCTAAGAGAAGATCTAAGCCTCTCAATGTAGCAAGTTCACCTGCTGTATCAGAATCAAAGACCAAAATCACATTATGGGCAAATCTCTTCAATAGCTTTATCTGCTCCAAAGTTAAAGCTATACCCATCGAAGACACAATAGTCTCAAAGCCTTCCTGAAAAGGCATAATAAAATCCATGTAACCTTCAACGACAGCTACTCTGTCCTCTTTTATAATTCTGTCTTTGGCAAAGTTTAATCCGTAGAGGGTTTTCCCCTTTACATAGACAGGTGTCTCAGGAGAATTTATATATTTTGGAGAATCTTCTGTAGGTTTTTCTTCTAATCTCCTTGCTCCAAATCCAATCACCCTTGATTTTATATCGGAGATAGGAAAGATTATTCTTTTTCTAAATCTATCATAATAGCCACCTTCAGGTTTAGAGATAATTAATCCCGCTCTTTCAATCAAAGATAGAGAGATTTCTTTTTGTCTTAAGAAATTCAATAAACTGCCCCAATCATTTTTAGCATATCCAATCCTAAATTTCTTTATTGTCTCTAAATTGATCTTACGACTAAAAAGATACTCTCTTATATCTTTTGCATCTTCTTTGAAGAGATTAGAATGATAAAAATTTGTAGTAATCTCATTTATTCTGTAGATTTGGAGATTCAGACTAACAGTTCTTTCATCGGATGTAGCTTTAGATAGTTCTACACCTGCTTTCTTTGCTAAAATTCTTACTGCTTCTAAGAACTCCATTCTTTCATAGCGCATCAGGAAATGGAAAGCATTCCCACCACAATTACATCCGAAGCAATGATAGATCTGTCTGTCAGGTGAAACGAAGAAGGAAGGTGTCTTTTCCTGATGAAATGGACAGAGAGCTTTAAAGTTTCTTCCTGCTTTCTTTAAAGGAATGTATCC
>DDKR01000087.1 GCA_002340085.1 Candidatus Omnitrophica bacterium UBA2593 | reverse complement strand
TCAAACTCAATACCTATACATAAGAATCTTGTTGATGTATCTAAAGCTAATATATTCATATTCTTAAAGTTAAAAGTTATTCACCTAACTTTACCTAACTCACCTAACTTTACTAACTCCTTTATTAATTCCTTATATCTTTCTCCATGAGCCGATAGTCTTATTGATCTTGTATTTCTGTCCTTTATAGAAAGTTTGATCTCTAAATAGCTCTCAGGTAGAAGGTTTTCCATCTTGTCTGCCCACTCGATTACTGAAATCGCGTCTGAGTATAAATATTCGAAATAACCCAAATTAAAGAGTTCTTCTAATCCTTTCAATCTATATAGATCAAAGTGGTATAGACTAAATTTTCTTTTTCTGTATTCCTTAATAAAAACGAAAGAGGGCGAGATAACCTCATTCTTCTTGAAACCTAAACCTTCAGCTATTCCTTTTGTTAAAATCGTCTTTCCTGAACCAAATCTTCCGAATAGACAAATTATATCAGAAGACCTCAAGTACTTTGCTAATCTTCTACCAAAATTTATGGTTTCTTTTGGGTTTCTTGATAAAATCTCCATTAAAATCTATATCTTCTAAAAATGTTTAAATCCTTTTGGTTTTAAGATCTTCTCCTTACATCTTTTTGTAATTATCCTCAAGCCATATCTTTTGTCTGTAATCTCACCGATATAACTGAATTTAGTTAAACCTTTGATTTTCCCATTTTTGATTAATCTGATTGCTCCATCTAAAGACAAACAAAACAATAATTCAAAATCTTCTCCCATATATAAGGCCTCGTTTAAAGATTTGGCATCTTTTGATATAGGGATTAAATCTTCGTATATGATTGCTCCTACTTTACTTTCTTGGGTTATCTTATAGAGATCTAAGACTAAGCCATCGGATATATCGATCATAGAACTTATCTTGAAATTTTTTACCAGATACTTAGATTCTTTTAAGCGAGGTAAAAATTCTAAGTGTTTTCTGTATATTGAACCTCCCAAGGAACCTGTAACAAATATCCTATCACCTTTTTTAGCACCACTTCTCAAGATAAGATTTTTCTTCTTGACCTCACCAATTAAAGATACATCTATAATTATTTTCTCAGATCTATTTATATCTCCACCCACAATATTTACTTTAAATCTTTTTGCGGTTGAATTTATTCCTTCATAGATTCTATCTACAAATTCCAGAGATAAATCTTTAGGAAGCCCTAAAGATATAAGTACATATTTTGGGATTCCTCCCATAGCAGAAATATCTGAAATAGAACTTGCAAGTGCTTTATGTCCAATGGAAAAGTGAGAAAATTCTCTTCTAAAATGGATATCTTCAATCAACATATCTGAGGTAAACAAGAGGTAATTATTTCCTTTATACTCCATTACTGCTGTATCATCTGATATTCCTTTAATCACAGATTTATCTACCCTTACCTTTTTGGAAATCCTCTCAATCAACCCAAATTCACCAATATCACAGATCTTTAAATTTTCTGACATACTAAACCTACTTACTTTTCAATTATCTCGATGATATTTTTTTGAAGGGGTTGATAAATTATTCCCTTCTCTGTGATGATTGCCGTTATAAGAGAATGACTGGTCATATCAAAGGCTCTGTTTATTACCTTTATATCGAAAGGTGCGATTCGAGATTTAAAGAATAGAGAAGTTACCTCTTTTTCATTTCTTTCTTCAATAGGTATGTCTTCGCCTTTCAGAATACTTAGATCAAAAGTAGAGGTTGGCGCTACGATGTAGAAAGGTATATTATGGAACTTAGCTAAGACAGCCAAATTGTATGTACCAACTTTGTTTGCTACATCTCCATTTCTAGATATCCTGTCTGCACCACAGAAGATCTTGTTTATTCCCTTTTCCCTCATAATATCTGCTGCCATACTATCGCAGATCAATGTTACATCAAAACCTCTTTTTTTTAATTCCCAACAGGATAACCTTGCTCCTTGCAATAAAGGACGGCTCTCGCAGACATACACTTTCATACTCTTTCCTTTTTCTTTTGCTCGGTAGATTACCCCTAATGCTGTTCCATAATCGGCAGTAGCTAAGCTTCCAGCATTACAGATAGTCAAAATCCTATCATTATTTTTTATAAGTTTACAACCAAATTCAGCCATTTTACGACATCCGATTCTATCCTCTTCTAAGATATTTTCTGCCTCTTTTAAAAGGATATCTTTGATTTCACAGATTCGTTTATCAGAATTCTCTAAGGCTTTCTTACGCATCCTCTCCAAAGCCCAGAATGTATTAAAACCAGTTGGTCTTGCCTTTGAAAGATATCTAATTCCTCTATCCAAATCTCTCTTAAATTCTCTAAAATTCTTTGCCTTTGAATCTTTTATACCTAAAAATAGACCAAAGGAAGCCACAATCCCTATGGCAGGCGCACCTCTGATCTGCATAGTCTTAATTGCCCTAAAGACATCTTTTATATCTCTGCACCAGATATATCTTAACTTTAAAGGGAGCTTTGTTTGATCAACGATCTTTATTTTGCTACCAATCCATTGAATTGTAGGTAGATATCTATCCATTAGGAAGTAATCCTAGGAAACAAAGGGCCTTCTTTTTCTATCCTTTCTTTGGAGAACTGCCGAAGGATAGATTCAGAAGTCTGAGGCATAAAAGGGGTTAAATTGTAGGCAACATTCTTTAAGGCCTCAATGAGTAAAGAAATAAAATCTCTTAATTCTTCAGTTCTTTTTTCTCTCAATAAAATCCAAGGCTTTGTGTCTTCGATATATTTGTTAGCTGAGTTTATTACTTCCCAGATCTTCTCCAAAGCTAAGTTAAATTGGAAATTACCCATAAGATTATCTACATCTTCCTTTAGATTCTTTAATTTCGAACCTAATCCATTATCTGGTGGTATTCCTTTGAATTGAGGGATTTTCCTTTCAAGATATTTTTCTATCATAACTAGGGTTCTGTAGACCAAGTTTCCCAAGTCGTTGGCAAGATCAGAATTGTATCGCTTTAAGATCTTTTCTTCTGAAAAATCTATATCTTCTCCAAAAGGAATATCTCTTAAGAGCCAGTACCTTATTGCATCAGAACCATATTTATCTACCAGATACACCGGATCAATGATATTTTCTCTACTCTTACTTAACTTTTCACCACCTAAATTGATAAATCCATGGACGACTATACTTTTAGGAAACTCCAAGCCCAAAGCCAATAGAATTGCTGGCCAGATAACTGCATGAAACCACAAGATGTCTTTTCCGATTAGATGTATATCTGCAGGCCAACATCTTTTGAATCTTTCCTTTGGGTAGTCTATGGCCGAAATATAATTCAATAGAGCATCAAACCAGACATAGATCGAGTATTTCCTATCAAAAGGTATAGGAATTGCCCAATCCAATTTAGAACGCGATAGACTCAGATCTTTTAAGTCTTCCTTTAACCTATTGATGATCTCTTGTCTCCTATATTCAGGAAAGATAAAGTTCTTATTATTTTGGATATGTTCTAAGATCTGATTTTGGTATTTACTCATTCTAAAGAAATAACTCTCTTCTTTTATCCAATCCAATTCCTTTTTATGCACAGGACATAACTTTTTTTCCAATAAGTCTTTCTCCAAATAGAAGGATTCACAGTCAACACAATACCAGCCTTCATAGTAACCTTTATAAATCTCAGTTTTTTCGTAGATCTTTTCAAAGACGAATTCTACAACCCCTTGGTGCCGAGCTTCGGTCGTCCTTATAAAATCAGAGAAAGAGATATCTAACTTCTCACACATATCTTTAAAATTTTCAGACATCTTATCTACAAATTGTTGGGGTTCTAAGCCCTGTTTTAATGCTGAGAGCTTTATCTTTTGTCCATGTTCATCGGTTCCAGTTAAGAAGAAGACATCTTCAGATTTTAAACGGTGCCATCTGGTGATTACATCAGCAATAATCTTCTCATAACTGTGTCCAATATGAGGAAGACCTGAAGGATAATCGATAGCAGTAGTAATGTAGAATTTCTTAGACATTCTAAAATTTTTATTTATAAGTTATCTCTATCTGTCTTCCTTCTTCAATCTCTACAAT
>DDKR01000009.1 GCA_002340085.1 Candidatus Omnitrophica bacterium UBA2593 | reverse complement strand
TCTTCACCTCCTTTCTAATTTTCAGTATAATATCATCTCAAAAAATTTTGCCAAGAAGATCTACTTCTCCCCAGATTCTTTCCTTAATCGATTATATTAATGACCTCCCAATCATAAGATCTAAGTTCAAGGGTAATAAATCTTCGATGGCATCTCCAAGGAAATCTCTCTGAACACATAATAGCGCAAATCTTTTTCTTGGCTAAATCTTTTAAAAATTCCAAGCCTTTCTTAAATTCTTCTGTCTTTATATAGTTCTCATAACCTCTGGCCCTATAACCACCTAATTCCTTTCCTAAATAGAGATAATCTATATTTGCTTTTTTGAGAAGATCTTCTAAATTCTCTCTTTTGAAATGCTCAAATCTTGAGGTGGGGAATCTTCTTACATCTATAAGAACTTTAATCTTATAATGTCTCAGGATACCGATGAATTCAGATATGGTGCGGTTAGAGGTCCCAATAGTATAAATTAGATTACTTGCCATTTACATAGACCTATGATTATTCTGTCGACTCTTCTGGTGTTATCTAAAGGAGTCAAAACTAAAATGCCTGTGTTCTTTTTCTCTAAAATTTTTCCTAAAGCTAAATCTTTTCCTTCATTATCTTGTAAAGAAATGATCTTGTCTATAATATCTAAATCTTCCTCATCTAATTTTCTAAATATCTCTTCTGAGAAGATAAATTCTTTTGGGTCTTGAGAAAAATATCTCTTAAAAGACCTATCTCTGTAGATTACCCTTTCAGCTTGGGATTTGGATTTTGCCTCTGGAGGAACACTCATTCTAAATATCTGCTTATCTCTGAAATTTTTGAGAATTACCCCTAATTCATCTTCTCTCTGTAAAGCAATTATTAAATCTGGCTGAACTAATTCAATCTTTTTTGTCTTAAAATCTACCGCCTCATACCCTTGGATATAACCTGTAGTATCTAAGATAATCTTCTCTGTCTTCTCTTTTGCTCTATTAAAGATAAACTTTACACCTTCTAATACCCTTTGAGTATTTGCTGAAGGAGATAGACTTCCCACAAAATAGAAATCTTCTAATTTTAGTTCTTCCCAAGAATTGAATTCTCTTTCTACCTTTGCCCAACCAACAGTCGCCGGAGGCCCGATATGGGATTGGCCCATATCACAGTCAACGACACCGACTGAATAGTTACCAACCAAAATCTCCAAAAGAGCCTCGATTAGTGAAGTCTTGCCGGTATCAGAGCCACCTAAAAGAAGGATTGATTTTGTATTGGGATCCAATACCTTAGAGATGAAATCTTCAGATAAAGAAAATTTTAAATTTAACATTAAAGAAGGTTAGGGATCTTTCTTAGAAAGAAGTAGCCTGAGACGATGAAAGCCAAAAGAGATAGAATGGCAAGTCTGTATCTTAAAAAACCGATTGGTTCTATTGGTTCTAAGAATAAGATTATACTTCCCCAGATAATTGGTCCGAGCAGAGAAGAAATCCTTCCAGTTATCCCATAAACACCAAAAAATTCTGCTAACCGACTTTTAGGGATTATCTTAATTGCCAATGCCCTTGAGACTGTCCAGGTTGCACCCAAAGATACACCTCCCATAGGCCCTACAATCCAAAAGATTCCCTTTTTAAAACTCAAAATAGCTATTGACAGAGTCAACCCCCAAAAGAATAATACCAAAGACATCGTTCTTCTTGGACCAATCCTATCTGAGATAAATCCAGATAACACTGAACTAAAGATAGCAAAGACACTACTTAAAATAAAGAAGTTATTCAATTCAACATCTGAAAATCCGATTACTTTCTTGGCATATACACCCATAAAGATCAAAACTGTATTTATGGCATTTAAAGATAAAAAGCTTGTCAAAAGAAAATTAAAGAGATGAGGGATTTTTTTTAGATCTCCAACTGTATCTTTTAAACCTCTAATAGTCTTTAAGAGTCCGATCTCAGATGTAATTCGATGTGGTTTTTCTCTTACAAATAAGAAACAAGGAAGACTAAATAGAAGAAAGTATAAGGCAGTAGGAATGAATGCTGCCTGATTGCCTAATCTCAAAACAAAAGGTCTAACTAAGATTAAAGCTGAAATTGTTCCTAAATAGCTTAAGCTTACCCCATACCCAGAGACTCGGCCAATCTCATCCGGAGGACTTATTTGGGTGAGCAATGAGTTGTAGAATACACTAGCCAATTGATAGAAGAAATTAGCTATAGAAAAGATGAGCAATCCTATAATGAGAGGAGAAATTACTCCCAAAATTCCTGTAAAGATTATACATAAAAGTGTTGAATATATCAGAAATGGCATCCTCCTTCCTATCCTGTCAGAGACAATCCCCAATGTAGGTAAAAACAGAATTATAAAAACCATAGAAGAGGCAATTGCTAAGCTATAGAATATATCTTTACCTCCTTTATCTACTGTAACCCATAAAGCAAAATATAGAGATACAACATTCATGGCAAAGAATGTATTGGCAAAATCATACAATGCCCAACTAAATATTGTTAAATTATCTCTAAATTTTCTTTCTGCCATAACTCTTCAAATCTTAAAGCATCTTGGAAACAATAGACATTGTTAAACATTACATAAATACTATTTCTTTCTGTCTTACTTATGAGTTTTTTGAGAAAATTTAGTTCCTCATCTGAATACCTGTAATTATATCTCTTTACCCCATGAAGTCTAAGATAATTTATCTTTCCATAGACTGGTTCTGATTTGATTGGATCTGCACAATGGACTAAATCTAATTCTCTACACAAATCTCCAATCAATTCTCTATTCCGGTCTCCTCTTGTTCCCAACAGAATATATGATCTTTTCCTTTAATCTTTTTGAAGAATTTCTTTAAATTCTCTAAATTCTCTTTTTCAGGTTTAAAAGATGCTGGGTATTGGAAAACAATGACTTTTGATTTTAAAATTTGAGCGACCTCATCTGTCTTCTGCCAAGAGAAAAACACTTCATCAGTTGGCTTAAAGAACCCATAATTCTCTAATCTTTCATCTTTGATTTTTAATCTCAGCTTTCTGTAGGTGAGAGAAGCAAGGAAGAGAAAATCCACAACAACCAATCTTTAAAGGCATTATTCCATTACTATTTCCTTATCATTGGAACGAACAGGACAGGAATAATCGATTTTTTTCTAATCTTTCCCTCTTTCTTCTCAGCTAAGACCAACTCTTGAGAGAACCTTTCTCCTACGGGAATCACCATTCTTCCGTCCTCAACCAATTGATCGATCAAAGGTTGAGGAATATGATCTGGTGCACAGGTAACAATTATACAGTCAAAAGGAGAAAATTCTGGCCAACCCAGATAACCATCTCCACATCTTACTTTTATGTTTTCATAACCCAAATCTTTTAACAACCTCTCTGCATTCTCAGCTAACTTTGGTAAGATTTCAATGGTGTAGACTTCTTTTACTATCTCAGCTAATATGGCTGCTTGGTATCCTGAGCCTGTGCCGATTTCTAAGACTTTATCATCTGGCTTTAAATTTAAGACCTCAGTCATTAAAGCAACGATATAAGGTTGGGAGATGGTTTGGTTTTCTCCAATAGGTAAAGGTGAATCCCTATAAGCAAGACCCCTTAAATGGCGAGGAACAAATAGGTGCCTTTCTACCTTTAACATCGCCCCTATCACTTTCTTATCCTTTACTCCCCTGGCAATTATTTGGTTCTCAACCATTTCCTTTCTCTTTTGGGTAAATTCATCTTCAGAAAACGAAGGATGAATAAATAGACTTACTAAGCTTAAAAAGAGAAAGATTAAGATCTTTCTACAATTTAGATTGATTAGAGTCAATCTGTGTTTCAAGCCAAATACCCTAATCTTCTTAATATATAAGGATTCTCTTGCCATTTCTTCTCCGTTCTAACAAATAATTCTAAATATACTTTTTTCTCTAATAATTCTTCTATCTCTTTTCTGGCTAATTCTCCTACTCTCTTAAGCATCTCTCCTTTTTTACCAATAACGATCGATTTTTGAGAGTCTCTTTCTACTAAGATAATTGCCTTTATATAGGTAAGATTTTCTTTACGAGAGATCATCTCATCTGTCATTACTGCGATTGAATGGGGAAGTTCCTCTCTCAATGAATCTAGCAATTTCTCTCTTATGATCTCAGCGATATTTAATCTCTGAGGAAAATCTGAAAGAATATCTTCTGGATAATAGGGTTGGGCTACAGGTAACAATGAGAAGATCGCCTCAATTAAGCCAGAGATATTGTCTCCTTTTAAACTTGAGACAGGGATAAAATACTTTAAAGGATCTTTTTCTTTTGGAGCTTCTTGCCATAACTTTACATAATCATTTAGGAAGCCTTCACCCAAATCTATCTTATTTAAGACCATGATTATTGGTCTTTCAGAATCCTTTAACTGAGAGACTAAGACCTTCTCTTCTTCTCCCACTGATCTGGTCAAGTCTACCATATAGAGAATTAGCTCAGCATCTTTCTTTGCCTTTAAAGCTGCAGAATTTAGATATTTGCTCAGCTGACTTTTTGAGATATGAAGACCGGGCGTATCTACAAAGATGACTTGGCCTCTCTCTTCATTCAATATCCCACGAATTTGGAAACGAGTTGTCTGAGGAACCTTAGATATTATACTTACTTTTTCTTTTAAGAGAGTATTTAGAAGTGTAGATTTTCCTACATTCGGCCTTCCTAAGATTGCTACAAAGCCAGATTTTTTCTCCATACAAATTTTATTATATCACTTTTATCTCTTCATGATATAATTATTTTAAAAGATGGAGAAAGAATTTATTATCCACAAAAGATTTACTCAAATCTGTCAAAAGTACTCCGATAAAGTTTGCCTCCAGACAAAGAAAGAAGAAATTTATCTGAGATACACATACAAAGATACCTACAATTTTAGCCAAAAGATAGGAAAGTTCCTTTTAGAAGAAATCGGAGAAGACAAGCCGGTTGCTATAATCTTAGAGAATTCACCTTTATGGGTCTTTATCTACCTAGGAATAATGTTTTCTGGAAACTTTGCAGTTCCCATTGATTGTGGATTGGGTTTGGAAGAGATAGAAAATATCTTAACTGATTCAGGTGCAAAAATTCTTTTTACCTCGCAACAGATTTTAGATTCATTCAAAACTCAGATCAAAGGAACAGAAAAAATCATAGTCTTAGAAAAAGATCTTCCCAAAATAGAATCAGTATCTATTCCTGAAAATTTTAAATTTCCCAAGACAAAAGAGACAGATATAGCTTCTGTCCTTTATACTTCAGGTACAACCGCTCACCCAAAAGGAGTATCTCTCACCCACTATAATTTCTGCAGTAATTTCTACAGTATTGAAAAATTGAATTTAATAGGAGAAGATGATAATTTTATCTCTATTCTGCCCTTCCACCATGCCTATCCATTCATGGTAAATATGATCACTCCTCTATTTTTGGGAGCTACAGTTACCTTCCCTGAAAGTCTAAAATCTGAAGGATTGATCAAGACACTGAAAGAGACAGGTGTGACTATTTTTGTAGGAGTTCCCCAAATCTTCTCTTTGATCCATAGAGGAATATATGAAAGGATAAGGTCGATTCCTCTTTTCTTGAGATTTCTCTTAAAGCCACTCTTGAAGAAGAAATTAAAAGAAAGATTTGGGAAGAGTTTGAAATTTATGGCATCAGGTGGGGCAAGATTAGATCCTAAAGTAGGAAGAGATTTACATAGGTTAGGTTTTAATATCATTGAAGGTTATGGTTTATCTGAGACATCTCCGGTAGTAACCTTAAATCCACCAAGAAGAGTAAAATTCGGTTCAGTAGGAAAAGTTTTACCTGATGTCGAAATAAAAATAGATAATCCTGATTCAAAAGGAATCGGAGAAGTATTAATCCGCGGGCCGAATGTGATGAAAGGATATTTTAGAAGAGAGGATTTAACTTCCGAAGTTTTAAAGGAAGGTTGGTTTTATTCAGGAGATTTGGGATTTATCGACAAAGATGGCTATCTATTCTTAACAGGAAGAAGAAAAGAATTAATCATTTTAGCCTCAGGAAAGAACATCTACCCTGAAGAGATTGAAGAATACTACAAGCAGTCTCCTTATATAAAGGAACTCTGTGTGTTAGAAACTGAAGGTAAGCTCCACGCAATAATCTTACCCGATTTAGATTATTTCAAAAAAGAAAGAGAGATAAATATCAGGGGAAAGATCCATTGGGATTTAGAGAACTTCTCTAAGGAATTACCTACTTACAAGAGAATTATGGGCTTTACGGTAATTACCGAGGAATTGCCAAAGACAAGATTGGGAAAGATAAGGAGATATCAGGTAAAGGCAAAATACATAGAGAAAAAAGTACCTAAAGAAAAAATTATCTTATCCGAAGAAGACAGAATTCTATTAGAATCTGATGTAGCAAAGAAGACAATCGATTTTTTATCTAAGCACTTAAAGAAAAGAGTAAATTTGTATGATCACTTGGAATTAGATTTAGGAGTTGATTCTTTGAGTAGGGTGGAATTGGCTTTAAGCTTAGAAAAGACTCTAAATATCTCAATACCCGATGAATCTGCAACTTCAATCTTTACAGTCAAAGAGTTGATTCAATTGATTTTGAGCCAAACAAAGAAAGATAAGATCTTAACTCACAGAAAAGAACAGTGGTCAGAAGTTATAAGAGAACCACCTTCCCAAAAGGTGATGAGAAGGATTGATTTGCATCTTAATCCTTTAAATTCATTTTTGACCTTTATCTTTAAAGGTGTATTCTCTTTTATCTTCAGGATATTCTGGGCTTTAAGAGTAAAGGGTAAAGAAAATATCCCAAAGGAATCTTCCTATATACTTTGTCCAAACCATGCCAGTTATCTGGATGGATTTATTATCTTTTCTTCTTTACCTTTAAGAGTAGATTTAAATCTATATTTTCTAAGTTATAGTCGTTTCTTTGAAAATATCTTTCTCTCTTGGACGGTTAAACCTGCAAGGATCATTCCCATAGATCCAGCAATCTATCTTACTGAAGCCTTACAGACAGCAGCATTGGTATTGAGAAATAAAAAATCCCTCTGTATCTTTCCAGAAGGAGTTAGGTCCATAGATAGGAATTTAGGAGAATTCAAAAAGGGAGTTGGAATCTTGGCAAAGGAATTAGACATTCCTTTGATTCCTGTCTATATTAAAGGCTCACACCAATCCTGGCCACGTGGATATAAGCTACCCAGATTCTGTACTTTAAAGGTTATCTTTGGTAGGCCTTTAGATTGGAGACACCTTTTAGAGAAAGGGAGAAATTTAGGAATAAGCGACGATTACGAAGCGATTGCCAAAGGCCTCAAAGAAGAAGTCTTAAAACTTTCTACCATCTAAATCATCTACTTGCATATGCAGTTGACTCAAGTTCTCCGACGATGTCTGTTTTTGGGGTACCGACGAGCAACTTGAGCGAGGTGCATAAGCAGAATCATCTATTTGATTAAATTATGTAGTTTTACTTCAATAGTTAGATTACAGGAGATAAAAAGGGATGGTCTAGAAGGGCGAGGTTTTTAACTGGTAAACTGTAAAAGGTTGAAAACCACCCCTTAAAGTGTGTTATTGCGTTATAGGGTTAATAGTATTTGCAAACTCCAAATGAGACAAACA
>DDKR01000070.1 GCA_002340085.1 Candidatus Omnitrophica bacterium UBA2593 | reverse complement strand
TAATCTCTTCAACATTCGATGAACCCCCTGAGAGACATGTACAAGTTGCTGAGATCGTCTTAGAGAAAGCAAAGAGATTGGTTGAGCATAAGAAGGATGTTGTGATTCTATTAGATAGCATGACACGCCTAGCCCGTGCCCATAATGCGATTTCGCCTCACACTGGAAAAGTACTTTCTGGTGGAATCGAATCTACCGCTTTACAGAAACCAAAGAGATTCTTTGGAGCTGCAAGATGTATAGAAGAAGGAGGTAGTCTAACCATCATTGCTACATCTCTAATCGATACAGGATCTCGTATGGATGATGTAATCTTTGAGGAATTTAAAGGTACAGGTAATATGGAATTGACTTTAGATAGAAACTTATTTCAGAGGAGAATATACCCTTCAATCGATATTAAACGCTCCAATACCCGGCATGAAGAACTCCTTTTAGAATCCGATGAATTACAAAAAATTTGGCTCTTAAGGAAAGTCTTAAACGATCTGAATTCTGCAGAGGCAATGGAGTTACTTATCGAAAAGCTCAAAAAGACTAAGAGTAATGCTGACTTTTTGGCAAGTCTGAACCAGAAGATATTTTAAACAAATCATATATTATGATAATACAAGGAGAAAAAATACGATGAAAGAAGGTATCCATCCTGAATACAAAGAAACAAAGATTCTGTGTGCTTGTGGAAATGTGATCCATACATATTCTACAAAATTCCCGGTTATAAGGGTTGAGATTTGTTCTAAGTGTCATCCCTTTTTTACCGGAAAACAAAAATTTGTCGATACTGCTGGTCGAGTAGAAAAGTTTATGAAAAAATATGGAAGAAAAAGTGCTCAATAGACTCCTTCAATTACAAGAAAGATATTATCAATTAGAAAGGTCGGTTAGTCTACCTGAAGTGATCTCAGATAAAGAAAAATTCAGTGAATATAGCAAGGAATTAGGCAAAATCCTACCCTTTTTAAATAAATTTAGAGAGTTGAAAAAGATAGAGAAGGAGATTTTAGATTTAAAGAAGATCTTAGAAGAAAGCAAAGACAGAGATCTTATTTTCTTAGCAGAAAAAGAACTGGAGGACTTAAACTTTAAAAAGGAAAGAAAGGAAAAAGAGATAGAAAAATTGTTCTCCGAAGAAGAAAAGATTGAGGATAAAAATGTGATCGTAGAGATAAGACAGGGAACTGGAGGTTTAGAGGCTTCTTTATTTGCTGCTGATTTATACCGGATGTATACAAAATACGCCATAAAGAAAGGATGGAAGATAGAGTCGATCTCTACACATCCTACAGAATTAGGCGGTCTCAAAGAAATTATCTTTTCAGTAAAAGGAAAGGATGTCTATAAAATCTTGATTTTTGAATCAGGAGTTCATCGGGTTCAACGGATTCCCACGACTGAGGCAGGAGGCAGGATCCACACTTCTACTGCGACTGTAGCAATATTAGTTGAACCCGAGGAGATAGAATTAAAGATAGATCCAAAAGATTTAAAGATTGAATCTTTCAGGGCATCAGGTCCAGGTGGTCAACACTTACAGAAGACAGATTCAGCTATAAGGATTACTCATCTTCCTACAGGTGAAGTAGTATCTTGTCAGGATGAGAGATCCCAAACTAAGAATAAAGAGAAGGCTTTAAGGGTCTTAAGAGCAAGACTTTTAGAGAAGAAGAGGATAGAAGAAGAGGAAAAGATTTCCAAAGAAAGAAAAGAACAGATTGGTAGAGCAAAAAGAGCAGAAAAAATTCGCACCTATAACTTTCCTGACCGCAGAGTAACTGATCATCGCGTTGGCTTAACTGTACATCGTTTAGATGAAATCTTAGAAGGAGAATTGGATTATATTCTAACTCCTCTCTTAAATTTAGAGATCAAATCTTAGAATATGAAAGAATCAGAACTTATCCTAACACATATTCTAAATTGTAATAGATCTGATCTATATCTTAAAGATCTCTCTTTAGATGAAGAGAAAATAAATCAATTAAATTTGATTCTCCTCAGAAGAAAACATCATTATCCTTTAGCTTATCTATTGGGTAAAGTAGAATTTATGGGTCTAAGTTTTAAAATAAAAGAAGGAGTATTTATCCCTCGATTTGAGACAGAGGTTTTGGCAGAGACAGCGATAGATTTAGTAAGGGGCTCAGAAGATTCAAAATTTAAGAATTTAAAGATCTTAGACATTGGTACAGGTTGTGGAAATATTGCTGTTTGTTTGGCAAAATTCTTACCAGATGTAAGAATAATTGCTACAGATATTTCCGCTTTAGCTTTAGAGATAGCTAGAGAAAATGCAAAGAGAAATAAGGTTGAAGATAGGATTGAGTTCATCCAAGCAGATATCTTTACCTATCTACTACCTACTGCTTACTGCCTACAAGATATTATCGTTTCTAATCCTCCTTATATTCCTACTAAAGAGATAAAGAATTTACAAAAAGAGGTTCAATTTGAACCATGCATCTCTATAGATGGAGGTCCTGACGGTTTAGATTTTTATCGAAGAATAATTTATGAGGCACCAAATTATTTAAAGAAGAAAGGATTTTTGATCTTAGAGATAGGGCTTGGACAATGTAAAAGCATAGAAGAGATCTTTAAACTTTCAAAAAATTTTACGGTTTTAAAAATAGTCAAAGATTATAATAACATCAACAGAGTCATAGTTACAAGATATGGATAAATTGATCATTGAAGGTGGAATAAAGCTAAAGGGTGAAGTTACAATTTCAGGATCTAAAAACGCATTACTACCTATACTTGCAGCGACTCTATTGACCGATGAACCTTGTATCATCAGGGGAGTACCTAAATTGACTGATACCTATACTATGTTGGAGATCTTACAATCTTTGGGTAAGAACACTGAATTAAATAAGGATACAGTGACTATTACTTCTAATAACTGTTCAGACTTTATTGCCGATTATAAATTTGTCTCCACCATGCGGGCATCTTTTTGTGTGTTGGGACCTCTTCTGGCTAAACTAAAAAAGGCAAAGGTTTCTTTACCGGGAGGTTGTGTTATTGGAGCAAGGCCTGTAGAC